>DASPKW010000294.1:0-12582 GCA_035627895.1 Tepidisphaeraceae bacterium
GGGGGATTGCGTCGACGCTGATCGCGCAGCCGGGGTATGGCGACCCGGCGGAGAACGGGCACGTGTCGCCGGAACTGGCGTTTGACGCAGAGGGGCGGTTGGCGATCGCGTACGTGGACCGCGCGGTCGGCGGCCCGGTGATCGTGCGGCCGGGCAAGCGAAGCTGGTCGCGCGTGGAGATGGCGAGCGGCCTGGCGCCGGCGGCGGAGACGTCGCTGTTCTTCGACCCGGACACCGGCAGGCCAGCGGTCCTGTTTTCGGACCGGACGGGCAGCATCACGCTGGCCGAGTACGATGCGGCGGGGGAGGCGCATTTGACGACGCTCGGGGCGGGGGCGGCCGATGCCGTCGCGGTGAACCCGTTCGGGGACGAGATGGCGATCGTCGACGTGGACACGGGGGACGTGGTGCCGGTGGACACGGCGCTGACGCCGCCGTTCGATTTGCAGGGCACGCCGGACGGGCAGGAGTCGGTCGAGCTGACGTGGACGGATTCGACGGGGGGGATGGCGAGCTTCGTGATCCAGCGGGACACGGGCACGGGCACGTTCGAGACGATCGCGACCGTCGACGCGGGGGAGACGTCATTCGTGGACGATGAGCCGGTCGAGGGGCGGTGGCACGCGTATCGGATCGCGTCGGTGGTGGGCGACGAGCGGTCGGCGTTCGGGGCGGACCTGTACGTGAAGGTGAGGCCGACGCCCTCGACGGGCGTGAGCGCCGAGGCGAAGGCGGACGGCGTGCACGTGGCGTGGACGAACCACTCGATTCGCGCGACGAGTTTCCGGGTGGAGCGGTCGATCGACGGCGGGGCGTGGGAGCAGATTCGCACGCTGGTAGTGGGCGTCGACGACGTCGACTCGTTCGTGGACATGGGGGCGCCGGAGCTGGCGACGGTGAGCTACCGGGTCGTGGCGTACGTGAAGGCGAACTACTTCGGCGACCCGTCCGAGGAGGCGGCCGCGGTGACGGCGATTCACGCGCCGGGGGACCTCGAGGCGGAGGCGACGTCGCCTTCGGAACTGGCACTGTCGTGGGCGGATCAATCGGACGTCGAGACGGCGTACGAGCTCTGGATCTCGACGGACGGGTTCGAATCGATTAGCACGTTGCTCACGACGCTGTCAGCCGGGACGACGGCGTACGAGTTGTCGGGGCTGGCGAGCGGGACGGCGTACACGGTGCGCGTCGTTGCCGTCGATGGCGACGGGAACCGGTCGGCCAACGGCGACGTCGACGTCACGATGCCCGAGGGCGAATCGGGGCGGGCGGCGGACGACTTCGTGGCGGGGATCAGCATTGATGACGCGCGCTGGATCGACTTGTACTGGACGGACAACACGGCCGGCGAGACCGGGTGGCGCGTCGAGCGGTCGGACGACTTTGGGGACTTCGAGTCGATCGACGTCATCCCGGCCGGGGCGCATTACTACACCGATTCGCGCGTCGAGCACGACCACATCTACCAGTACCGCGTGATCCCCGAGGGCGCGAGCGGCGACGGGGCGGTGTCGGCCGTGCAGACGGTCGTCATGGCGCCGGCGGCGCCGGTGCTGCTGCAGGGTGTGGCGGTGTCGGACTCGGAGATCGATCTGGTGTTCTCGGGGTGGTCGCCCACGACGAGCTATTTGCGCGTGAAGGGCCACGCGGCGGGTGGCGGGCAGACGTACACGTTCGCGGACTACGTGAACCCGTTCCAGTCGCTGGTGATGATCACGGAACTACCGGACGGGTCGCCCTTGGATCCGAACGAGACGTACTGGATCACGGTCGAGGCGGTGGGGAGCGGCGGGGCGGTGACGGCGAGCAACTCGGTGGGCGTGATGGCGGCGTTCGGCGCGCCGGACGGGCCGTACCCGCTGACGGGCGGGGCGGATCACCTCGACCTGCGCTGGGCGGACGTGCTCGGGGAGTCGGGGTACGAGGTCGAGTGGTCGGCGGACGGGGCGGAGTTCGAACCCCTGACGACCGTCGACGCGGACGTGAACGCGTACACGGCAACGGGCCTAGACGAGGCGACGGCGTACTACTTCCGCGTCCGCGCGCTGGGCGGCGACGGGGCGAGCGCCTGGAGCGCGACGAAGATGTCGTACACGACGCCCGCGACGCCGACGGGCGTCACGGTCGTGCAGTTGGGCGACGGGACGGTGCGGATGGAGTGGGATGACGAGTCGGGCGCGGAGACGGCGTACGTCGTCGAGATGAGCCAGGGAAATGACGGGTACAGCAGCCCGGTGGAGATCCCGGCGGGGTCGGCAGCGTACGTTTTTGAGGTGGGGCCGCGCGGGGCGTTCGAGGAGGGGCGGACGTACCGGTTCTCCGTGCGGGCGATCTCGGAACAGGGGACGTCGGAGCGGGCGGAGTCGGTGGGGCTGGTGTACGCGGGGTGAAGAAGGAATCAGCCACGGGTCAGCACAGATGGGCACGGATGATTCGATCAATCATCCGTGCCCATCCGTGTGAATCGGTGGCCAATTCCTCTGCCCGTCACTGCGCGTTCCCGGGGCCCCTTGCGCGAAGCTCGCGGATGCGCTTCTGGACGTCCTTGTAGTTGAACTCCATGCGGACGATCTGGCTGTACAGCTTGATCGCGGCGTCGACGTCGCCCTTGTCCTCGTGGGCGCGGCCGGACCAGTAGGTCATTTCCTTGGAGTTGTCGTCGCCCTTGATCTGGTATTCCTTGATCAGGCCGTCGAGCGTGTCGATGGCCTCGTCGAGGAACTCGGAGTGGTAGAAGGCGCGGCCGAGGAGGATGAGGGCGGGCGTGCGGAACTTGGCGTCGCGCGTGGACTCCTGCAGGAGAGGGATGGCCTCGCCCCACTTTTCCGGATCGAACTGGCCGAGCGAGAACAGGCGCTTGGCCGCGTTGAAGCGGAAGCTCATGTCGGTCGGGTAGTTCTCGGCCCAGAGGCGGTACTCGTCGAGCTCGAAGAGGAGCTTGTCCTTGAGGAAGGTCTCGTAGTCCTTCTTCGCCTGGGCGTCGGTCTTGTTCTCCTCGAGGTACTGCCGCTGGGAGCGCTCCATGCGGCTCCACTGTTTCATGGTGATCTCGCCCGACCGCTTGCGGAAGCGGAACTGCTTGGTCTTCTCGTACCACTCGGTGAGGAGCTCGATCGCCTGGTTCTCGTAGTCGGCATGCTCGGTCTTCTCCAGGGCGTCGACGAACTTGAGCATCTTGCCCGGTTCGTTCGGGTCGGCCTTGAACTGCTCCTCGGCGTCCTTGACCAGCTTGGCCATCTGGCCGGCGTCGCGGTAGTCCTTGTCCTGGGCGAGCAGCGCCTCCTGTCCCTCGCGGTCGACCATACTGTGTCGGAAGCTGGCGCCCTCGGAGTACCCGCCCTTGTTCATCGTCTGCTCGGCCCCGAGGTTCTTGAGCTCGCGGGCCAGGTCCATGTCGTCGGGCTTGAGCTGGACGGCGAGGCTGCAGGCGTTGGTCGCGCGCTTCCAGAGCTCGGAGCGGAGCGGCGCGGGGGTGGACGGGTCGCCGGCGAGATTGCGGTAGATGTCCTTGAGGACGATGAACTTATTGAACTCGGGCTTTTTCGAGTCGGCGTTCGCCTTCTGCAGGATCGGGCCGATCCACATGACCGTGTCGTAGAAGCCCGCGCGGTGGGCGTTCTGCGCGAGCGTGAGCATGTGGTCGGTGTTGCCGGGGTCGTAGGCGAGGAGCCGCTCGGCGTTGAGGAGGTTGAGCTTGTCGTCCTTGTTTGACGTGGAGTACTTGCGGGCCTCGAAGAAGCCCAGGCCCTTCCCGCCGCTGGCCTTGCGCTTGAGCGAGATCTCGCGCAGCTCGGTGTGGGCGGCGAGGTCGTCGGTGTCGATGCCCAGGCCCTGGATGTACATCTCGATCGCGTAGTCGTAGTTGCCGGACGCGGCGACCTTGCGGCCCTGCTCGAAGAACGCCTTGGCCTTCTTACGATCTTCTTCGGGGATTTCGGAGTATTCTGCCACGATCGTGTGTTCCTGTGTGTCCGGCCGCACGCCGTCCGGGACGATGCCAAGTACCGCCCGCCCCACGGCTTGCCAGCGGCGTTCGGGGCGTCTACTCTCCCCTGCGATACCGGCGCGCGGGGCCAATGCGGAGTCTAGACGGACCCCCGCGCGGGTGTCAACAAGCTCACGTGGCTTTGGGAGTTAAGCGCGGGCGCGGCGTGCGGTAAATCGCACGCGCGGGAACCACTCTCGACCGACGACGCGACGACGCGGACATCACGACCTTTTAAGCATGGTGCACGACCTCAAGATCGTTCTGTATCCGGACCCGCGGCTCAAGAAGATGAGCTCGCCGGTGACGACGTTTGACGACGAACTGAAGGCGATCGCCGCCCGCATGTTCGAACTGATGCGCGAGCACCGGGGCGTCGGGCTGGCCGCGCCGCAGGTGGGGTTAAACGTCCGGATGTTCGTCATGAACGCGACGGGCGAGGACGCGGACGACCGGGTGTACGTGAACCCGCAGTTGCTCGACGCCGAGGGGGAGGAAGAGGGCGAAGAAGGGTGTTTGAGCATCCCGCAGGTGAACGCCCGGATCTGGCGGAGCGAAAAGCTTCGGATGGTGGCGCAGGACCTCGACGGCAAGCCCTTCGAGGAGATCGGCACCGACCTGGTCGCCCGCATCTGGCAGCACGAGACGGACCACCTGAACGGGACGCTGATCACCGAGCGAATGGGGCCCGTGGCGCGGCTGGCGGCGCGGCGGGTGCTCAAGGAATTGACGGAGAAGTTTGAGGAGGGGAAGGGGAAGAAGAAGTGAGCGAGCGTGAGTTGGAACGTCAGCGGATCATTTTTGCGGGTGCGGGGGAATTCGGGCTGCCGACGCTGCGCGCGCTGATCGAGGCGGGGCACGAGGTGGTGCGGGTGTACTCGCAGGTGGATCGCCCGGCCGGGCGGGGGCGGAAGCTGACGCCGACGCCGATCGCGCAGTTCGCCATCGAGAAGGGGCTCGACGTCGTGCGGACGGCGGACATCAACGCGGAATCGCTCCCCCCTGCCGACCTGCTCGTGGTCATCGCGTTCGGGCAGAAGATCGCCGAGTCGGTGGCGACGCACCCGCGGCTGGGGGCGGTCAATTTGCACTCGTCGCGGCTGCCGAAGTTTCGCGGGGCGGCGCCGATCAACTGGGCGATCTTGGCGGGCGAGACGGTCACGGGGAACTCCGTCATCCGACTCGCGCAGCGGATGGACGCGGGGGCGATCCTCGGGCAGTCGGAACTGGCGATCGGTGAACTCGAGACGGCGGGCGAGTTGCACGATCGCTTGGCGGCGGACGGGGCGCCGCTGATGTTGCGCGTGATCGAAGAATTGGCGACGGGCCGGGCAGTCGAGACGGTGCAGGACGAGTCGAAGGCGACGCGGGCGCTCAAGCTCAGTCGCGAGGCGACGGCGATCGACTGGGCCAAGCCGGCGGAGGCGCTGGCGCGGCACGTGCGGGGAATGTACCCGTGGCCGGGATGTCGGGTGAGCTTGCAGGATGCGGGCGGCGCGGAGCTCAATCGCGTAACGCTGGTTCGGGCGCGGGCGGTGGGCGGGTCGGGCAAGGCGGGGGTGATCACGACATCCGGCGCGATCGGGACGGGTGAGGGACTGCTGGAGGTCGTCGAGGTGCAACCGGAGGGGAAACGGGCGATGGAACTCGCAGCGTATCGGAACGGGCACAAGTGGGAGGCGGGGATGCGGGTGGCGTCAATCGAATAGTCAGCGTTCTCGGTGTCCGTCCCGCGACAAGTCGCTGGGCTCTCTTTTTCATCCTTCATCCTTCCGCCTTCATCCTTTGTCTTCATGACCGCTCGCGACTACGCACTGCACGAGATCGACGCCAAGGTGTTGCCGAACTGGCCTGCGGGCAAGCTGCGCCGGAATCGACCGGCGGGGCCCGGAGAGGGGGCGGGGACGAAGCGGCCGGGGGGCGGGGACGTGCGGCCGCCGAGCGATCCGCGGGACGTGGCGCTGGCGGAGCAGATCACGGTGGGGGTGGTGAAGAACGCGCTGCTGCTGCAGCATTGGACGCAACATTACTCGGGGCGGTCGCTCAAGAGCATCGACCCGCTCGTGCAGAAGGTTCTGGCGGTGGGGCTGTACCAGATCGGGTTTCTGACGCGGGTGCCGGGGTCGGCGGCGGTGGACGAGGCGGTCGAACAGGCCAAGCGGTTCGGGCAGCCGCGGGCGGCGGGGTTCGTCAATGCGGTGTTGCGGAAGGCGACGCGGGAGCCGGCTCCGGAATTGACGGATCCGAATGAAAACGCAATGGATTACGCGCGGCTGGGGCTGTCGCACCCGGCTGAGTTGTTCAAGAAGCTGGTGGACCTGCTGGGGGAGGCTGATGCGCTGGAGTTCTGCGAGCACGATCAGCTCGAGCCCCCCGTCATCGTGCGGGTGGACGATGCCGAGCGGTTTGCGGCGTCGTTCGGCACGAAGCCGCGGGAGGCCGGCGGATATGAGTTGGAGAACGGGGTCGTACTGGTGCCCCACGAGGCGGCGGGGATGTTCGTGGTGACGGGGGCGAAGCGGGCGATGCTGGGGGAGTGGGCGCGGGCGGGCGTGGCGCAGGTACAGGACCCGACGGCGGCCGGAGTGGTTGGCCGGGCGCAGATCGAAGCCGGGCAGGTCGTTTTGGACCGGTGCGCTGGGCTGGGGACCAAGACGATGCAGATGCGGCGGGCGGTCGGCGAGGGCGGGCGCGTGCTGGCGATGGACCCGAACGAGGCCCGGTGCGAGGGGCTGCGGCGGCTGGTCGGCGAGCGCGGCGTGACGAACGTGGACGTGCACGCGGCCGGGTGGCTGCGCGACGTGCGGGACCGTGCGGGCGTGCCGGCGCAGTTCGACCGGGTCGTGGCGGACGTGCCGTGCAGCAATTCGGGCGTGATGGCGCGCCGGCCGGAGGCGCGGTATCACCAGTCGGAGCGGGCGCTCAAGTCGCTGGCGGAACTGCAGGACCGGATTCTCGACGACACGGCGCCGCTGGTGGCGCCGGGGGGGGTCTTGGTGTACAGCACGTGCTCGGTGTGGCCGGAGGAGAACAGGAACCGGGTGGACGCGTTCTGCGAGCGGCACGCGGAGTTTGAGCCGGTCGAGGAGAAGGGGACGCTGCCGAGCTTCGGGGAGGACCCGGCGGCGTACCATGACGGGGGGTATTACGCGGTGCTGCGGAAGAAGGGGCAGGCGGAATGACGAATGACGAAACTCGAATGACGAATCAATGACGAATGACAAAGCTCGAATGACCAAACAGGGTCAAGCGCTGGACGTCGGCCGCCGTTTCGTCATTTGTCATTCGACCTTCGTCATTCATTCGTCATTCGAATTCAGACATTCGTCATTTCCGTCCCCCATTTGGGGTTGGTCCTTCGTCATTCCACACTACTCATCCCCCCGCTCCCCCCCTGCCGATGAACGGGCAGATGACGTGGGCTGTGATCATCGCGGCGGTGGTGGGGGCGTGGGCGGTGCTGCGCATCGTGGGGGGGGAGCGTGAGCGGCGGATGCGCGAGCTGGCGGTCATGGTCGAGGTGGCGCAAATCGAAGCTCAGCGGGAGGCCGAGGCGCGGCGGGCGCTACCGGCCCCGGCGGGGGCGGAAACGGGGACACCTGTTCGTTCCAAAGTCGGACGTTGACAGGAATTAAAACGCCTTGCTAAGCTCGGTTGCGGAGGGAGGTTGGTCACCGCGTATCATCCGTGTGGCCGGCCTCTGGCACGTCTTCCCGATCGACCCCAAAGCGAGGTGTTCCTTGGAACCCACCGAAAAGAGCAGCACGGGCGCGGTGAACTGGATGTATCTGGTCATCCTGATGGTGGCGCTGGCGGTGTTCGGGGTGGGGGTGATGCTGGTGCTGCGGGAGGGCGAACGGCCGGACTGGACGATGCTGGCCGCGGGGTGCGTCGGGCTGGTCGTCGTACTGGCGACGTGGCCCCTGGCGATCACCCTGGCGGCGGCGCGGGACGTGGCGACGCGGAAGTCGGACGAGACGCTGACCGTCGTGCAGGACCGCCTGCAGGCGATGAGCGTGATGATGAACGTGATCAGCGAGCAGCAACTGCTGAGCGACCGGGCGAAGTCGGTGGCCTACCGCGACAAGGACCGCGACGCGCTGCGGCGGGCGATCCGCGAGGACATCGTGCGGCGGGACTGGGACGGGGCCCTGGCGCTGGTCGACGACATGGAGCGGGAGTTCAACTACCGCGACGAGGCGATGCGGTTCCGGGATGAGATCCACAAGGCGCAGGACGAGGTGACCCGCCGGCAGGTGAACGAGGCGACGGCCGTGATCGACCGGCACTGCCGGGCGGAGGCGTGGAGCGACGCGCTGCGGGAGGCCGAGCGGTTGATGTCGGTCTACCGGAACGACCCGACGGTGGCGGCACTGCCGCAGACGATCGAGGCCCGGCGGCAGGCGCACAAGCAGCAGATGCTCGACGCGTTCGGCGACGCGCTCAAGCGGCACGACAACGACGGGGCGATCGAGATCCTCCGCAAGCTCGATTTGTACCTGACGCGGGCCGAGGCCGAGCACATGCAGGACACGGTGCGGAACTTGTTCCGCGAGAAGCTGAACGACCTGAAGACGCAGTTCGCGCTGGCGGTGCAGGAGCACAAGTGGGCCGAGGCGATGCGGCTGGGGGACACGATCGTGCGGGATTTCCCGAACAGCGGGATCGCGAAGGAAGTGAAAGAGAAGATGGACGCGCTGCGGCAGCGGGCGGGGGCGCCGGCGGCGCCTGGGGAGCCGCAGGGGCAGTACGTGGCGTCGGTGTAAATGTGGGCGGTGCGATCCGGGGCGGTGCTTCGGGCAGAGCCCGTACGCTCTGCCCGGGCTTGTTTTGATCGCGCGTGAGCCGGTGGCGCCTACGATCGCTCGTGGCGCATGTCGCGATCATCGGTGGTGGGCCCGCGGGGAGCGTGGCGGGAATTGCGCTGGCGCGCGGGGGCGTGGACGTCACGCTTGTGGAGCAGGCGAAGTTTCCGCGGGAGAAGGTGTGCGGGGAGTGCGTGTCGGCGCTGGGGATCGAGGTGCTGGAGCGAGCGGGGGTCGCGGGCCGGGTTCGTGACGAGGGCGCGGTTCGGCTGGGCACTGTGGGGGTGATTCCGGCGGAGGGGCCGGCGTTGGTGCGGCGGTTGCCGCGGGAGATGTGGGGCGTGTCTCGGCGAGTGCTGGACGGCGTGTTGTTGGAGGCGGCGCGGGAGGCGGGGGTGCGCGTCAGGCAGCCGGCGCGGTGCGAGGGCGTGGGCGAAGGGCGCGTGACGTGCCGGGATCTGGTGACGAACGGGGTCGAGGAACTGAGCGCGGATTGGGTGGTGGTTGCGGACGGGAAGGGCGCCGGGGTGGGCGGTGGGCCGCCGACGGGGGATCTGGGGGTGAAGGCGCACTTCACGGGTGTGCGCGGGCCACGGGACTCGATCGACTTGTTTGGCGTCGAGGGGCATTACGTGGGGCTGGCGCCGATCGAGGGCGAGCGGTGGAACGTGGCGATGAACGTGCCGGCGGCGCGCGTGCGGCAATTCGCGGGGGATCTTGAAGCGCTGTGGGGGTCACTCCTTGGGGAGAACGCCGAGCTCGCCGAGCGGTTCTCGGGAGCGACGCGGGTCGGGCCGTGGCTGGCGAGTCCACTGCCGCGGTTCGGCGTGGCGCGGCGGTGGCCGGCGGGCGTGATCCCGGTCGGGAACGCGGCGGCGGCGCTGGAGCCGATCGGCGGGGAAGGGACGGGGCTGGCGATGCGGAGCGCGGAACTCGCGGCGGGGGCGATCGTGTCGGCGGTTCGAAATGAGCGCTCGGTGGACGTGGAGGGATTGCGGCGAGAGTATCGGCAACTTTGGGACGTGCGGCGTGCGGCGTGTCGGGGGGTGGCGGTGGCGCTGAGCCGGCCGGGGTGGGCGGCGGGGGTGGTGGAGCTCGCGCGGGCGAACGAGGGGCTGGGGCGCGCGGTGATGGGGTGGATGGGGAAGGGGTGAAGAGGAAAACGAAAAACGAAAAGACGTAAAGAGGTGCGCGAACGGAATCGCGACGGGGCGGAGCGAAGGCGAGGGGTCGTTGGGGGGGCGGGCGTTTGCGCGGACGGGGTGCGCCTGCGGGGCCGAAACGGGGCGGGCTTTTGAAGGCCCGGCCCCGTTCCGACGCCCTTGTGTGGCACGCGCGGGTGCGCGGTCGTTGTCGGGTGGCAAGGGTGCGGCCGATAGACCCTAACCTGGTTGAGGCTCGCTGCGCGAATCGCGCTCGCCTTCGGACTCGCTTGAAGCTCGTCCTTCGGGTCGCGGCTAAACGGGCGCTGGGGTGCGCGTCGTGCTAGCGGTCGAGGGAGTGGTGTCCGCCGGCGGGCATGGCGGCGCCGGTGCTCGGGCCAGCGGTCAGCGAGGAGGCGCCGCCGATGGCCTGGTTGATCTGGCGCGCGTGGTCGAGGTGGCTGCGGAGGATGGGGACCTGGGCGGCGGCCCAGGCGCGGATCTCGGGGTCCGTTGCTGACGCGGCCTTGTCCTGCATCTTGGAGAGGAGCTTGGCGTGGTCGGCGACCATCTCGCTCATGTACTCGCGGTCGAACCGCTGGCCACTGAGCTGACGGAGCGTGGCGGCGGTCTTGGCATGGGCCTCGTCGGGCCGGGCGGGGACGTCCATGCCCTTGGCTTGGGCGAGGCGGGCGAGCTCGGCGTTCTGCTTCGTGTGGTCGGTCACCATCATCTGGGCGTACTGGCGGACGCGCGGGTCGGACGCGCGCTCGAGGGCCATCTGGCTCAGGGTAAGCTCGCTGGTGGACGAGTGGGCGGTGGAGGCGAGGAAGAGCGATTCGGGGTCGCCGGCGGCGGCGCGGCCCTCGGCGGCGGTGCCGCACCCGCCGAGCAGGCAGCCGGCGTAGAGGGCGGCGGAGGCGGCGGTGACTTTAAGCGCGTGACGGAGCATGGGGATTCCTTTCCTTCCGGGGGCGTGCCGGCGGCCACCGGACACGGTGATCGGCGGGCGGCACTTGCCGAGGGGACATGCAAGCGGCGCGCGGGAGGCGTGGAGTCGGGAAAACCTGACCTCGATTAGGTCTGCGCCCGTCGGGGCCGTGGGAAATAGCGCGGTTGCGATTGATGCGGATGAATGGTTAGGCGGGTTGCGGGGTGTAGTTGCCGGTAAGAGCGCGGATTGGGTGCGGCGGGTTGACGGTGGGGGTGCGTCAGGGGATAGGTGTGGGTGAGGTGGGTCGCCCCGCGGGCATTTGGCAGGCCGCGCCCAGGCGCTCGCCTGCGGACTCGCTTGAAGCTCGTCCTCCGGGTCGCGGCTAAACGAGCAGGCGGCTAGTCGCGGGCACACGGAGGAACTCGAGATGGCGAAGTTGACGGTCGATCAGATCCGGGCGCGGTTCGACGCGAGCGTGGAGCGGTTTTCGAATCTGGAGACGGGGCAGACGGCGACGATGGACGCGGCGGTGGCGATGGAACTCGTGGCGCGGGCGGCGGCGGGGGTGACGCCGGGGGCGCGGAGCATTTTGGACGTGGGGTGTGGGGCGGGGAATTACACGCTCAAAGTGATCGGGGAACTGTTGTCGAAGGCGGTCGACGTGACGCTCGTGGATCTGAGTGGGCCGATGCTCGATCGGGCGAAGGAGCGCGTGTCGGCGTTGACGTCGGGACGGGTCGAGACGGTGCAAGCGGACGTGCGCACGATCGACCTAGGCGAGGGGCGGTTCGACATGATCCTGGCGGCGGCGGTGCTGCATCACTTGCGGACGGACGACGAGTGGCGGGCGGTCTTCGCGGCGTTTCACCGCGCGTTGCGGCCGGGGGGCGGGGTGTGGGTGTTCGATTTGGTCGAGAGCCCCCTGCCGGGCGTGCGGGCGGTGATGTGGGAGCGGTACGGGGAGTACCTGGTGGGGTTCAAGGGGGAGGCGTATCGGGATGAGGTGTTCACGTACATCGAGGCGGAGGATACGCCGCGGTCAGTCGGGTTTCAGATGGGGGTGATGCGGGAGGTGGGGTTTGGTGGGATTGATGTGCTGCACAAGAATGGGCCGTTCGCGGCGTTCGGGGGGGTGAAGGGGTAGGGCACGGAGTCGCGACGACGCGAACGACTGCGGGGCGGCCATTCGGTGATGGCGAATTCGGTCGACCGCGCGAGGCGGTGGGCAGTGCCCACCCTACGCGGAGGCGAGCAGGCGCTTTCGGGCGGCTTCGAACTCGGCGTCGGAGAGGATGCCGGCGTCCTTGAGGCTGGTGAGCTTTTCGAGTTGGCTGGCGATCTTGGTGGGAAGGGGTTTGGCGGTCTCTTTGGGTTTGACGGGCGTAGGGCCGGTGTCTTTGGAGGGGATCGCGCGGAGGGTGCGGATGCCGCCGGGGCTGGCTTTGAGGACTTCGGGGGGCGGGGGTTTGATCTCGGGCGCGGGCTCGCCGCGCTCCTGGCGCTCGTGGGCGGCCTTGAGGAGGTTGCGCATCATCATCAGCATCGTGTCGGGTTCGAGGAAGACGGCGGGCGGGCGGTAGTAGACGGTCTTCTCGTCGACCAGGCGCAGCGTGCCGGGCGCGCCGGCCATGCCGTACTGGGCCTTGGCGGCGTCGCGGACGGTGAGCACGACGTCGGGCGGGTGCTTGACGACCTTTTCGATGCCGAAGTGTCCCG
>DASPKW010000295.1:0-17758 GCA_035627895.1 Tepidisphaeraceae bacterium
TCTTGTGGTCCATCAGGACCCGCACCAGCACGACCGTGCTCGCCACCGACATCGCGATCCCCAGCACGATCCCCGACTTGAAGTCCCACCCGAACGACAGCGCGACCACGACCCCCAGCGCCGTCGCCGCCAGGCTCTGGCCGACCGCCCCCGGCACCGCAACCCGCCGCACGGCCAGCAGGTCGTCGAGGTGGAAGTGCAGCCCCACGCCGAACATCAGCAAAATCACGCCCATCTCCGCGAGTTGCGGCGCGAGCTTGTCGTCCCCGACGAACCCCGGCGTGTACGGCCCGATCACCACCCCCGCCAGCAGGTACCCGACGATCGGCGACAGCTTCAGCTTCTGCGTGACGATCCCCAGCACCCACGCCGCCGTGAACGCCGCCGCGACCAGCGTGATCAGCGGGTAATCGCCCGCCGCGAGGATGTTCGGGGTCGGCAGCATTGCGACCCGTTCGTACGCGATGCCCGCGAACCTGACAACCTACCCCCGATTACATTCGTAGAAAAATTCCCGACGCGGGCGCCCACTCCTCACCACCCCACCTCACCATCCCCCATCTCCTCCGCTATCGCGCCTTCCCCAACTCGAACGCGTCGTGTACGACCTGCAGCGCCGTCGCGCCCTGCTCCTTATCGATGATGCACGAGATCTTGATCTCGCTCGTCGAGATGTTCTGGATGTTGATCCGCGCGTCCGCCAGCGCCTTGAACATCCGCTGCGCCACCCCCGTGTGCACGCGCATCCCGACGCCCACCACGCTCACCTTCGCCAGGTCCCCGTGGTAGATCGCCTTGCTCCCCGCCCCGAGCTCCTTGACGATCCGGTCGACGACCGACTTCAGGTCCGCCAGGTCCCCGTGCTCGACCGTGAACGAGATGTTCGCCGTCCCGTCCTCGAACACGTTCTGGATGATGTCGTCGACGACCACGTTGGCCGCCGCGATGTCCCCGAAGATCTTCGCCGCGACGCCCGGGTGGTCCGGGACGGCCTTGATCGTCACCCGGGTCAGGTCCTTCTTGAGCGCGGCGCCGCTGACGACGATGTGTTCCATGGTGGGGGTCTCGGCGACGATCCAGGTGCCTTCCGACTCGTTCTGCGAGTTCCGGACGTGGATCGGGACGTTGTACTTCTTCGCAAACTCGACCGCGCGCGTCTGCAACACGCTGGCGCCCAGGCCGCTCAGCTCGAGCATCTCGTCGTAGCTGATCCGGTCGATCTTCCTCGCGTTCTTCACGATCCGGGGGTCGGCCGTGTAAATCCCGTCGACGTCCGTGTAATTCTCGCACACGTCCGCCCCGAGCGTCGCCCCGACCGCGACCAGCGTCGCGTTGCTCCCGCCCCGGCCCAGCGTCGTGTAATCCCCCGTCTCGGTCACCCCCT
Source organism: Tepidisphaeraceae bacterium (assembly GCA_035627895.1). GTDB lineage: Bacteria > Planctomycetota > Phycisphaerae > Tepidisphaerales > Tepidisphaeraceae > DASPKW01. Next base: position 1,385 of record DASPKW010000295.1, read on the forward strand.
GGAACCCCGCGACGATCACGACCTTCCCGTGCTCGAGCTGGTCGAAGATCCGCTGCTTGTTGATCGACTGGATCCGGGCCTTGGAGAACGCCGCGTCCGTCACCAGCCCGATCTGCCCCCCCGTGAAGCTGATCGCCCCGTGCCCCTGCGCGCAGATCGCCATCGCCATCAGCGCGATCGTCACCTGCTCCCCCGTCACCAGCAACTGGTCCATCTCCCGCTTGGGCGGCTGGAGCTCCACCCCGTTGTACGTGCACACCTGCTTCGCCAGATCGATCAAATCGTCCGTCGTGTCGCCCATGGCGGAAACGACGACCACGACGTGGTTCCCCTTCTCCTTGGCCGCGATCGCCCGCCGGGCGGCGCGGTGGATCCGCTCTGCGTCGGCGACCGACGTGCCGCCGAATTTCTGCACGATCAAAGGCATCGGATGGTTGGCTCCTGCCCCCGGGTCTGCCCGGGGGAAGGCGGGATTATAGGGAAGGGGGGGTGGGGGGCAAGACGGGCCGCGGCCGTCGAAATCCCGCATCGCGAACCGCAATTCGAACGTGCGAGGAGCGCCCCCCACCGACATCCTGAGGTACTCGAAGGATCTAGACCCGAACACAAGGCGCGTCACTTAGCCGTACAGCGTCCGACCTGTCATCCCGAGGAACGAGGGATCTGGCCCCGAACCGTCGGGCCCGTACGTGATCCGCCGACGTCTCGCCCCCCTAACCCAAATCCCGCTATCATCCCCCGTATGCCGTCGTTGTCCGACTTTGACGTGCCCGACCTCGCCGACGTCCTCGCGTCCTGGGGCCACCCGCGCACTCACGCCGCCCCGCTCCTCCGCCACTTCTACAACACCGCCGGCGACCTCCCGGACGACGGGCGCGTCGGCCCCGCCCTCCTCACCCGCCTCCGCGCCGAACTCGTCGACCGGACGACCACCATCGCCGCCCGCCGCCAGGCCACCGACGGCACCGTCAAACTCCTCGTCGCCGTCCCCCAGACCTCCCCGACCGACGCCCCCACTGCCCACCGCCGACTGCCCACCGCCCACTCGTCCACCGTCGAGTGCGTCCTCATGCCCTCCCACCTCCCCGACCGCGCCGCCGGCTGCGTCTCCTCCCAGATCGGCTGCGCCATGGGCTGCGACTTCTGCGCCTCCACCAAGGCCGGCGTCGAGCGCAGCCTGACCGCCGGCGAGATCGTCGAGCAGTTCCTCCACCTCCGCCGCGAGGGGGTCGCCCTCGGCCGCCGCCTCCGCACGATCGTCTTCATGGGCATGGGCGAGCCGATGCTCAATTACGACAACGTCGCCGCCGCCATCCGCCGCATCGCCGGCGACGACCTCGGCGCCCTCGGCTTCCGCCACGTCACCGTCTCCACCGTCGGCATCGTCCCGGGCATCGACCGCCTCCGCACCGACAACCTCGGCGTCCACCTCGCCGTCTCCCTCCACGCCCCCGACGACGACACCCGCGCCGCCATCGTCCCCACCGGCCGCCGATACCGCGTCGCCGACATCCTCGCCGCCGTCCGCCGATACCAGGCCGACTCCGGCCAAATCGCCACGATCGAGTACACCCTCCTCGACGGCGTCAACGATTCCGACGTCCAGGCCCAGCTCCTCGCCGACCTCCTGAACCACGGCGGGCCCGACCCCCGCGCCCCGCGGGCGCAGCGCCCGCGCGTCAACCTGATCCCCTACAACGCCATCGGCCCCGGCGTCAGCGGCCGCGAGTACCGCCGCCCGCCCGAGGACCGCGTCCGCCGCTTCCTCGAGATCCTCCGCCACAGCGGCATCGTCGCCCACGCCCGCCGAACCCGCGGCCACGACATCGACGGCGCCTGCGGCCAACTCCGCGAGACCCTCTCCACGACCGCCCGGTGACCATCGCAAAACGCGAGTGCCCCCGGTGACCTCCGGTAACCCGTTTAGCCGCGACCCGAAGGGCAAGCGGCAGCGCCGCCCGAAGGCGAGCGCGATTCGCTCGCGCGCGCAAGACGCCCGTGCCACCGAGCGCCGCCGCCCAACAGCGCGCCCGACCCCCAGCCCTCAATCCCCCAATCCCTCCCCCTCAGCCGCATAATTGATCGGCCGAAAATCCGTCTCCGGCGTGATCGCCCTCAAAAACTCGACCACCAGCCGCGCCGAATCTTCAATACACGGCAGCGCGCACACCTCGACCTGCGTGTGCATGTTCCGCTGCGGGATCCCGACGCTCCCGGTCGCGATCCCCCGCCGCGCGACCTGGATCGGCTGCGAGTCGTTCCCGCCCGTCTTGCCGGACGGCACCGCCTGCCACCGCACCCCCGCCCGCCCCGCCGCCTCCCGCAGCATCCGCCCCACGACCGGGTTCGTCCCGGGCCCGCTCGCCAGCGCCGGCCCACCGCCCACGTGACACTTCACCTGCTGCTGCGGGCTGCTCGGGCCCGGGTCGTCCGTCGCGTTCACCACGTCGACCGCCAGCCCCACGTCCGGGTCGATCGCGTACGCCGCCGTCTCCGCCCCGCGCGACCCGATCTCCTCCTGCACCGTGCTGACCGCGTACACCGCCACCCCCAGGTCGTCGATCGCCGCCGCCCGTCGCAGCGCCTCCAGGCACACCCACAGTCCCGCCTTGTTGTCCAGCCCCGGGGCCGCGATCCGGTCGTTCAGCAGCCGCGTCACCCGCAAATCGACCGTCACGTAATCCCCAAGCCGCACGTGCTCCAGCGCCTCGTCGCCCGACCGCGCGCCGATGTCGACCCACGTCCGGCTCGCCGGCGGGGTTTGCGTCATCTCCTGATTGCTCTGGAGGTGGATCGGCTTGCGCCCGAACACGCCGCGCACCGGCCCGCCCCGCGCGTGCACCGTCACGTGCTCCCCGTGCACCACCCCGTAGTCCACCCCGCCCAGCGCGTCGAGGTACAGGTACCCGTTCGGGTCGACGTACTTCACGATGAACCCGAGCTGGTCGCAGTGCCCCGCCAGCATCACCCGCCGCGGCCGGTCCACGTGCACGCCCAAAATCAGGTTCCCGTGCACGTCCGCCTCGACCGTGTGCGCCACGCCCGACATCCGCTCCCGGATCAGCCGCTGCACCCGCTGCTCCGCGCCCGTCGGCGACGGGGTCAGCAGCAACTCCTCGAGGAGCCGGTAACCGTCGCGGCTCAGCGCCGACCGCGACTCCTGATCGGCGCCCTGTCGTTTACCGCCGGCCTCGGCGGCGCGGGGGTCGTGTCGGACCATGGCAGACACCTCCGTTCGCGGGCCGACGTGCGACGGCCCCGGCCGGGCGCGCGATCGCGCGCACCTGGTCCGGGGCCGCCGCCGTCAAGCGGAGACCTTCGACACCTGCCGGCCCGCGCTCACTGCGCCTGCTGCCGGTTCTGCTGGTTCTCGTTCTGGTTCTGATTCTGGTTGTTGTCCTGGTTCTGGTTGTTCTCCTGTTGGCGGTTCTGCTGGTTCTGATCCTGCTGCCGGTTCTGCTGGTTCTCGTTCTGGTTCTGGTTGCGGTTCTCGTTCTGCTCGTTGCGGTTCTGGTTCTCGTTCGCCATTACAAACACTCCGTGATCGGATGACTCGTTCTGACACGCCGGCGGGCCCCGGGACGCCCCGAGGGATTCGATCGTGCCGCCGCCGCTTGATGATGAAGGGGCTTGGCCAAGCTCCGCACCCGACTGACATGCAGCGCCCCGGCCACGAACCCCGCGCCTTCCGAAAACGCCGAGAACGGCACCGGGGATCGCGGACCGTCGGCGACCAAAACGGCGCGACCCGGCCTCCACCACCGCCCGCCAGTGAGCCGCGCGCCTCCGAAGCAAGTTCGTTCGCCGGCAGTTTGGCAGTTCGTGTCCGCCACGCACCGGCAAAACAAACGTCCCCGCCCGAATCGGGCGGGGACGCGTCTGCTGACTCTGCTCGGAGCGGTAAGCCACGGAAGCGAGCGGCCCGATCAGTACTTGTCGCGCCGCCCGCCCCCGCCGCCTCCGCCGTAGCCACCACGGCCGCCACCCCCACCACCGCCGCCGTATCCACCGCCTCCACCGCCACCGTACCCGCCGCGGCCCCCACCCCCACCTCCGCCCCGGTCTTCCTTGGGTCGGGCCTCGTTGACCGTCAGCGTCCGGCCGCCGTGCTGCTGGCCGTTGAGCGCGTTGATGGCCGACGCCGCATCGTCGTCGGTCGCCATCTCGACGAACCCGAAGCCCTTGGACCGGCCGGTCTCCCGGTCGCTGATGACCTGCGCCGACGCGACCGTGCCGTACTGGCCGAACAACTCCTGGAGGTCAGAATCGGTCGTGTCGTAGCTCAGATTGCCAACGTAAATCTTCTTACCCATTTACGAACTCCTGTGAGACGTGGGCAGACCCCGGCCCTGCTTTCGAGCAAAGCGGTTCTTTCCGGGCCGGAATGAAAGAGGTTGGACGCCAACCGCGGGAGGAGTGCGACACGGTGCGAAGGAAGGCGCGCGATCACGGGAGGGCATTCCTCAAGGCCGATCGACAGACGAACCCGCCACCTGCGGACGTAAAAACTATCACGCCCCCGCGCCTCAAGGGAAGCGCAAAATGCCTCGTGAAAACCTTCACGGACACGCATGCGCGCCTTGGGATCGCCCCGACCAACCGCGATCTCAATTCGCGCCAGCAAACCCGGCCGAACTCGTTCCGCCGGGTTCCCGCTTTCAATCGGCAATCGGCAATCGGCAATCTCCTCCCCCTCACTCTGCCATCAGCCGCGCCCGCAGCACGCGCCCGGCGAACGCCGCCGCCGCCTCGTCCGACGTCGCGTGCGCCCCGGCGTTCACCTCCGCCGCCGTCTGGTCGGCGGCCTTAGCCAGCAGGTCGTACAGCTTGAACAACCGCCGCGCCTCCCGCGCCACCGCGGCATCGTCCGGCGCCGCCGGCGTCAGGTCGATCCGCCACGCCCCGTCCGTCCGCCGCGCCCGCAGCACCGGCGCCCCGGCCCCCGGCAGTGTCAGCGTCGCCGAGTCCCCGTCGACCTGCTCCTGCGCCTGCTCGACCGCGCGCAACCCGTCGGTCAACCTAAGCGCGCGCGTCACGACCGCCCCCGCCGCCCCGTTCCCCGTGAACTTCGCCCCCGCCGTCGTTTCGAGCCGCCGCACCGCCCCCGCCAGTGCGACCGTCGCGTCGGCGACTTGCGGCGAGATCCCGTGCGCCACCACCAGCCCGCGCGCCGCCGCCGCGTCCCCACGGTCGATCGCCCCCGCCAGCGCCACCGCCACCTGCTTCGGCCCCGGCGGCGGCGCGGGCGCCGGCGGCGCGACCGGCACGGGCGCGGGCGCAGGCGGCGCCGGCTGCGCCTGAAGTCCCCCCCCCGTAACGCCGATCGTCAACAACACGGCCAGACACGCGCCCGTACGGCGGTTCACGACCTTCGAAACTCGTGAAAGCAACGCCGGCGCAATCGCGCCGCGAGACGACGGCAAGGCCCGGAACCGCAGGGGTCGATCATCGGTGTGCATGGCGACCCGTATTCATAGTCCAAATGCCCGAGTTGTGCACACGCCCGCGTTACAAAACGACGCCCCGATTCGAACGCCCTATCGAGGTCGCAACGCAAACCTTCCCGCTCCGATAACGTCTTATTAGCAGTGACTAAGGCACCCCCGGACGTGCGATACCGAACGGGCCTATAGTCGGACGGTGGCGGACGCCACCGGGCGGCGAGAATAACCCTCGCCGTCCCAACGGAGTGCGGACGAGGAGCTGTGTCCCATGATCAAGATCAAGCACCTGATGGATGCGAGGGAAGACGACGACGGCGAGCGGTTGTGGATCGAGCCCGTCGGCCTGACCAAGGACCTCCGCGAGTGGTGCGCGGTCGACCACGTCCTGCCCCACCTCGGCCCGCCCGTCGAGGTCTGGGAGTGGTTCGACGAACACCCCGACGGCTACGAACACTACCGGGGCGTCTACCACGAGCACCTGGACCGCGGCCCCTACCGCAAGGCCCTGATCCAACTCGCCAAGGCCGGCATCAACGAGAACTTCACGTTGATCCACCAGGGCGAAGACGCCGGCCACAACACCGCCACGGCGCTCTACGAGTACCTGAGCGAACTCAGCGCCCACGTAGGTGACGAGTAGGCGCGTTCCGCCGCTTGCGGCTTAGCGACATCCCGCCAGCAGCACGCAACAGATCCGACGTTCGCCCGATGACAGTTGCACGGGCGCGACATTTCCCCCCGGAGTTTTTCCCGCGGGCGACAGGTTAGAAGCCGAGGCAGACGACCGACCGATCGAGGTCAGGGCTGCCCCGGCGTGTGACCTGTCGCCCGCGTTCTTTTGCGCGCGTGGGGAGTTCGAATCGCACGGCGACCGCCGAGGACCGAGTCCGACTACCGGTCGGCGCGGAAGATCTCGCGGATCGCGGCGCCCCGCTCGTCCGGCGACCCCGGCCCGAGCGCCGCGCGGACCGCGCTGCCGAGTTTGGCGTGCGAAGCGCCGATGCCGCGAACCTCGCCCAGCACGCGGTAGGGCGTCTGGTCCGTCGCGACGATCACCGTCGTCGGCACGCGCCCCGTCACGTCGAACCGCCGCATCAGCCGTCCGGTGCTGGAGTCGTCCCAATCCACGCCGGTGACGTCCACCGTCGCCAACAGCAGTTTGCCGTCCGCTTTTGCGTGGACGACGGCAAGTTCGCCAGACATGTCGAGCCGGTCGCGCTCCGCGGCCGTTAGATAGTCCCAATTCGCCCACACGTGAACGACCGCTACGCGGGTGCCCGTCGCGGCGACCTCGAACGCCTGCTCGTCGGCAACCGGCCGCCAGGGCGCAACGCGCGGCGCTTGCGACTCGCGCGGCGCGGGGGCGGGCGGCCACGAGTCGGCGGTGGCCCCGGCGATGACGCCGACTACGGCGACCGCCGCCCAGGTGACGGCGGCCGACCGCGAGCGCGGGTGCGGCGCGACGTTCTCCCCGCACTCCGGGCACCGGTCGGGCGTCGCGCGCAGGTCGTACCCGCACGCGACGCACGCCGACCGCCGCGCGCGGGCCCACCGGCTGCGGCGCCGGGCCCAGCGGATTAGCGGCAGGACCGCCGCGAGCGCGACGGTCACGCCGTACGAGACCGCCACCCGACGCACGTTGATGGTCGCCGACTCGTCACGATGCCACTTGAGCGGCCCCCATCCGCTGTCGTCGGAGTGCGCCAGCGAGCGGTACGCGCCCACCGCGACCGAGCTCGCCCGAGGCATGACAAGTCCGATCACCGGCCTCACAAGCTCGGCGTTCGGCGGGCCGATCATCTGCTCGACGTGGCTCCACCCGAGGTAGCCCCGTTCGGAGATGTAGCTCCGTGACTCCAGCACGACCTGCGCCGGGTCGCGGCCCACCCGGAACGTGTCGCGACACAGCTCGTCGCGCACCCAATTGCTCCGAACCCAGAAGGCGGCCAGCGCGGCGCAGATCAGTGCCGACGCGACGGTCAGGGCGTTGAGGATGTGTCGCCGCTTTCCTCGCATGTGGCGAACGGAGATAGACGAGCGGAGCGAACGCAAAATCGAGGGCGCGGGTCGACGCGGACCACATTGTTCCGGGGTTAAGGAGTCGAATCCGCACTTTGGTCCGTCGCGGCAAATGCCAGTTCGACCGCGTCGCTCGCGAACTCGATCCGGCACCCCGTCGCGTCGCCGACCGCGAATCGCCGCATCGCGACGGAAAACTCGTCGTGCCTCCAGAACGCTCCCCCGACGGAGCACCCCCAGCCCGACTGCTCCGCGGCGACCGCGCTTCCGTCGCGGAGGTCGACGCGCACGCGGAAGCGCACCGGGATCGGGTGCGACGTCCACTCGCCGTCCCCGGCTCCGGCGAACAGGATCCCGCAGTGCACCCCGTCCGCCGCGGGCCGCAACGTGACCCGGCAGGTCCATCCGTGATACCGGGCGGGTAGTGAGTCTCGAGGTTCCATCGCCCGCCGCCCCTCACTTCACCGTAATCAACCCCAACCGGTGCAAAACCGTCCAGTTCCGCCCGCAGATCCCCACCACCGCCCGGCCGTCGCCGCCGATCTTGACGTCCTTCCCGTCCTTCCCGCCCACCCACTCGCCCTCGTACTTCTGCGCCGGCTCCAGCCCCGTGTTCCCCGGTTTGACCTTGAAGAACGTCGCCCGAAACCCGTAAACGTACTCGCCCCCGCGCGCCGTCAACTCGCCGACCGCGTACCCCTCGCGCGACATCGTCGTCGTGACCGGCCCCGCCGGCTTCCCGCGCCACCGCCCCTCGACCACCTCGCCCGACGGCAGGCGGTACAACGCCTGGAGCGAGCGGACGATGTCGCGATTTCGGTCCACCCCGTTCGTCGTCTTGAACCCGACCAGCAGCGCGCCCGGCTCGTTCGGGAGCTCGTCGAACCACGGCGTGTCCGGGCCGCCCACCCGCACCTTCACCCGCGTGATCGCCCCGTGCGGCGACAAGCTCGGCAGCCCCGGCAGCGGCTCGGCCACCACCGCCGGGTCGTGGAAGAACGCCGTCGCCGGGATCAACTGCTCCGCGAACCCGCCCTCCAAGCTCCACCCCACGTGCAGCCGCGGGTTGTCCTTCTCCGAGTTGTAGTGCACGCGGAACTCGTGGTACCCCTCGGTCAGCTGCACGTCCTTCCGGTGCGACTTGGTGTTCGCCCCCTTGAGCACCAGGTTCCCGTCGATCCAGATCCGCACCGCCTCGTCCACGCTGACGACCAGCGTGTACTTCCCCGTCTTGGGCGCCCTCAGCAGCCCCGACCACCGCGCCCCGAACACGTTCGGATTCACGCTCGCGTCCGGCGGCGTCACGTCGAACTTGTACGAGATCGTCGGGTCGATCTTCACCCGCGTCCGGTGCCGCAGCGCCGGGTCCCAGAACACCTCGCACACCAGCCCAGACTCCAGCCGCCGCACCGCGGGCTCGAGCTGCGCGACCCGCTGCTCGGCCTGCGCCCGCGCCAGCCCCTGGAATGCCGGCAGGCCCAGCCGGTACCAGTACAGCGCCCGCTCGAGCATCCGCTGCTTGCCCGGCTGCGGCTCCTTGGCAGCCGCGTCGAACCACCCGTCCGCCGCCCGCGCCCGCACCTCCGCCGGCGCGCCCGCCACGTTCGCCGCCAGGTCCGCCTTCGCCAGCGCCGCCAGCGGCTCGTCCCCCGGCGCGACCGCCAGCAGCGGCAGCCCGCGCACCCAGTCCCCGCGCACCAGGCACAAGAACCGACCGACCGGCGCGCCCGCCGCCGGGTCCACGAACACCTTCCGCATTACCATGTCCAGCGCCGGCTGCACCTTGTCCGCCGCCAGCTTCTCCGCCCTAAACGCCGACACCACGACGTTCGCCCGCGTCGACAGCACCGGGTCCCGGTCCCGCACCCGCGCGATCGCCGCGTCCACGCTCGTCGCCAGCTTGCCCGCCGCCTCGTAGTCCCCTTCGCGGCACGCCGGCTCCACCAGCCGAACCGCCTCGCTCGCGATCGCGTGCGCCGCCGGCGGCGTCAACCCCGGCGTCCGCGCGAGCGCCAGCAGCGCCTCCGCCCGCACCGCCACCTCGTCCACGTCGAACGCCGCCACCAGCTTGTCGAGCTGCTCCAGCGCCCCCGGCATGTCCCCCGTCTCCGCAAACAGCTCCCGCGCCCGCGTCAGCAGCACGTACTTCGACGGCCCGTCGGTCTTCGCCGCGCCCGCCGCGTCCGCGAGCTTCCGCCCCGCCCCCCACCGCGTCGCCCGCACCTTGCTCGCCAGGTCCGCCTTGTACAACTCCGCCAGCAGCTTCTCCGCCGCCGCGATCTCCGCCGCCGACGGCACCGCCATCAACCGCGACGTCGGCGCCACCGGCGTCACCGGCACCGGCACCGGCCTGACCTCCGGCGCCACCACCCCCGGCGTCACCGGCTTGGCCACCGCCGCCGCCTCCCGCGGCTTCTCCCGCACCGCCGGCCGCACCACCTTCGACTCGTCGAACGGGTCCTGCCCGAAGTCGAAGATCGACCCGCCCCCCGCCGGCTTGTCCTTCTCCCCAGCCGGCTGCCCCACCGCCGCCGGCGCAAGCACCACCGCCCACAACGCGAGCACCCGTGACGCGCGCGAATCAACCCAACCCATCATTCGACACCCATGGCGACGTGAAAACCGCACCCGACGACCGACCGCGTGATGCTACCCATCCACCGCCCACGTCGAAAGCCCAAACCATGGTCAGCTGCAGGTCAACGACCTGCTGACGCGCGGTTTTCCGTACAGCTCTGAGGTCCCGAACAAGCCGGGGCAGAGTGCACGGGCTACGCCCGAAGCGCCGCCCCGGATCGGTCGTCCAAAGGCATTTCGGACGCGCCCTACCCGACCGCCCCCCCATCCCCGCACTCCGGCCAACGCCCCGGCGTCGCCCGCAAGTCGTAACCACACCCCCGGCAATGCCCCGCCGGATACCGCCGCCGATCCCGCCACCCCGCGAGCCACGCCAGCGGCGCCACCGCCAGCGCCGCCACCACCGGCCAGTATGGGATGACGAGCGTGCTGACCGCCTGGCTGCCCGCCGAGATCCCGCTCGGCCGCGACCGCCCCACCCACCCGACCCGCGCTGCGCCGGCCACCGGTGGCCCGGTCGGATCCTCCAGCCCGGTCCGCGTCAGCCACAGCGAATGGTCCGGGTTCCCCAGCAGCGGCGGGCGCGTCGCGTCGGCCCAGACCACGCGCGACCACCCGATCTGCAGCCGCCCGTCGCGCGACGCCACCCCCGCCCGCACCTCGGTCGTGTGCACCACGGTCCGCTCGAACACCTTGTGCCCGACGAACCGCGTCGCCACGTAGCTGTCGACCCACAGCCACGCCGTGACCGCCATGCCCGCAAGCCCCAGTGCCGCCACCAGCGCCCGCCACCGCCCCACGAGCAGCGCGAGAACCGCCAGCCCGATCACGCCACCGAGCGCACCCCACGCCGCGCCCGGCGGGACCGGCGTCGCCGTCGGCTGCACCACCGGGCGACCGCCCCCGCCCCCGCCCCCGCCGCCCCCGCCGCCCCCGCCGCCCCCGCCGCCCCCGCCGCCCCCGCCGCCCAGCGTCAGCGCCGCAAAGGATCCCGCGCCGAACACGTACAGCGTGTCCCCGTCGCGCACCGGCGCCATCCCCGGCGCCCCCCGGCCGCCCCCGGACGCCCGCGCGCGGCCCAGCCCCGCCGCCCAAACTTCCCGCCCCGTTTCCGCGTCCAGCTCGAACGCCGTCCACCCGTGATTTACGAACAGCCGCCCGCCCTCCACCGCCGCCGGCCCCAGCCCCGCCCGGGTCGGCTGGAAATCGTCCCCTTTGAACACCAGCCCGCTCCCGGCCGGCAGCGGGGGCGGCGGCGGCGCCGTCCATGCCCACCGCCGCGCCCCGGTCGCGGCGTCCAGGCAGTGCACGCCGTCGTCGACCGACACATATACCCGCCCGGCGTCCACCGCCGGCGCCGCCGCCCGGTTGAGTTCCGGAAGCCGGAGCGTCGCGATCCGCGCGGCCCACAGCGCCGCCCCCGTCCGCACGTCCGTCGCGACCGCCGCCGTCTCCGCCGGGTCGCCCGCGTCCGACACCACCACGACCCGCCCGCCCCCGACCCCCGGCGCGCCCGGCCGACCCGCCGGCAACTCCCGCGCCCACCGCTCGGTGCCCGTCTCCGGGTCCAGCGCCACCAGCCGCGCCGCCCGCTTCGACGCCACGTCCTCCTTCACCACCATGACGACGGTCGGCGGGTCGGCCCACGTCGCCAGCGCCCGCTCGATCGGCCCGGCCGCCGTGTGCGTCCACCGGACCGTTCCCGACTCGCCCGCCAGTCCCGACACGCGATCGCCGCGCGCCGCGACGACCATCCCTCCCACTTCCGCCACTTGGTCCGCCGGCGCACCCGAGGCGCGGAACGTCCGCCGCAGCGACCGCTCGTCGAACGCCACCACGCCGCCGGCCCCGCACGGGACGAAGATCAGCCCGAGCTCCGCCGACCGGGCCGCCCGCCCGCCCGCCGACCCATCCGGCTCCGGCCCGGGCTCGCCCTTGCCCGCGGCCTCGGGGGCGAGTGGGTCCGACACAAAATTCAATCGCCCGCCCCTGGCGTCGCCCACGCCCACGCTCTGCCCGCCCCGCGCCACCGCCGCCCACGCGCCGTGCGGCAGCGGGAAGAAGCTCGCCCCCGGCGCCGGGACGAGCGTGAGCCGCCCGCTACCCCCGCCGCGCGACGGACCCACCGCCGTCCGCACGAAGTTCTGCCCGTACCGGAACACCGGCGCGGTCGTCGCCCTCGTGGCCGACGCCGGCCCCGGCGCCGCGCTGCCCGCGGGCCGCACGAACGCGCGGAGCGCCACGTCCACGCCGAAACACCCGGCCAGCAGGACGGCGATCGCGGCGAGCGGGCGGGTCGGGCGCGGCATGACCGCAGCTTACCCGCTGCGCGAGGCGGGTCACGCGCCCCGACCGCGGTCGCTGGGCTCTGTTCCGGCTTGTGCTATCATCCCCCGTTCGGCTTACGTTCACCCAGCGCCCCCGGAGATTCCGTGATCGACTCGCAGTCCCTCTTACAAGACCTCACCGAGCCCCAGGCCGCCGCCGTCCAGCACGTCGACGGGCCGCTCCTCATCATCGCCGGCGCCGGCTCGGGCAAGACGCGCGTCCTGACCCGCCGGGTCGCCAACCTCGTCGCCCGGGGCATCCCCGCGCCGTCGATCCTCGCGATCACCTTCACCAACAAGGCCGCCGGCGAGATGAAGCAGCGCATCGAGGCGCTGATGGACCGCAAGATCTACGACTTCGGCAAGCTCGACCAGCGCTGGCCGACGATCTGCACGTTCCACTCCCTCTGCCTTCGCATCCTCCGCTACTACGCCCCCGCCGTCGGCCTGCCGCCCAACTTCTCGATCTACGACTCCGGCGACCAGACCAAGCTGATCAAGGACGCGATCAAGACGCTCGACCTCTCGACCACCAACTTCCCCGCGTCGGCCGTCCACGGCACGATTTCCAACGCCAAGAATCAGCTCCTCTCCCCCGAGGAATACCTGCAGAACGCCAAGGACTTCTACACCAAGACCGTCGCCCGCATTTATGGCAAGTACCAGACGCTGCTCGCCGCCAACAACGCGCTGGACTTCGACGATCTGATCCTCCGCACCGCCCAGATGTTCCGCGACAAGCCGGATGTACTCGCCGAGTTGCAGGAGCGCTTCCAGTACATCCTCATCGACGAGTACCAGGACACCAACCACGCCCAGTACGTCCTGGCCCACGCGCTGGCCCAGAAGCACAAGAACATCTGCGTCGTCGGCGACCCGGACCAGTCGATCTACGCCTGGCGCGGCGCCGACATCCGCAACATCCTCGAGTTCGAGTCGGACTATCCGAACGCGACGACCGTCCGCCTCGAGCAGAACTACCGCTCGTCCAAGCGCATCCTCGCGATCGCCTCCAAGCTCATTGCCCACAACAAGCGGCGGAAGGAGAAAGCCCTCTGGACCGAAAACGACGAGGGCGAAAAGGCCAAGCTCTTCCTCTGCGGCGACGAGCACGACGAGGCCGGCGCCGTCGTCGAAGAGCTTCAAACCCTCAAGCAGAACTACCAGTGGTCCGACATGGCCATCTTCTACCGGATGAACAGCCTGTCGCGCGTGATGGAAGACGCGCTCCGCCGGCAGAACATCCCCTACCGCATGGCCCGCGGCGTCGAGTTCTACAACCGCAAGGAAATCAAGGACGTCCTGGCCTACCTGCGCGTGATCGCCAACCCCGCCGACGTCGTCTCCCTCGACCGCATCGCCAACGTCCCCGCGCGGGGTCTGAGTGACGCGACGATCACGGCGATGACGAATTGGGCCACCCTCCAGGGCACCAACCTCTGGGGCTCGATGTGCGAGGCCGCCAAGATCCCCGGCCTGACCGCCCGCGCGGTGAAGGCCGCCTGCGGCTTCGTCGGCCTGCTCGTCGGCTGGCGCCAGCTCGCCGACGCGGACCTCGACGAGCCCCAACAGGGCGCCGACATGTTCGAAGTCACCAAGGGCCGCGTCACCCGCCTGATGGAAGCCGTCGTCCGCCAGTCCGGCCTGGAAGACTACTACAAAAAGCTCGGCGGCGAGGAGCAGGACGAGCTGGCCAACGTGAACGAACTGATCTCGTCCGCCGCCGAGTTCGACAAGGCCAACCCGGCCGGCACGCTCGTCGACTACCTCGCCCAGGTTTCGCTCGTGTCCGACACCGACAAGCTCAACGAGGCCGGCGGCGCCGTCACGATGATGACCCTCCACGCCGCCAAGGGCCTGGAGTTCGCCGTCGTCGCCATGATCGCCCTCGAAGAAGGTTGCCTCCCCCACGCGAGAGCCCGCGGCAACGAGACCGAACTCGAAGAAGAACGCCGGTTGTGCTTCGTCGGCGTCACCCGCGCCGAGGAACATCTCATCCTCTCCAAAGCCGCCTACCGAACCGTCCGCGGCCTCCGCGAGCGCACGATCCAGTCCCCGTTCCTCAACGAGATGAGCCAACAGGACATCGACGTCATCGACCGCGCCGGCCTGAATGACCTAGGCGGCGGCGACGAAGACTCCCTCATCCGCCGCGAGATGGCCGAACGCTCCACCGGCCTAGCCGCCCAGTTCCGCAAGGGCACCCTCGTCCGCCACAAAACCTTCGGCCTCGGCCGCATCAGCGAAGTCACCCCCATGGGCTCCCAAACCCGCGCCGTGATCGAGTTCAACCAGGCCGGCCGAAAAACCCTGATCCTCGAATACGCCAAGCTCGAAGCGATCAAGCAAGGGTGACGTCTGGTCCCCTCTCCCGGACGCGCTAGCGGCACTCCCTCACGGTCCGGCGCGGCCGCGTCTGGGAGAGGGTTAGGGTGAGGGCATGCAGCAACCTCCCGCGCTCCGTCCCCGCCCGCCCACGAGCGCCCCAACTGATCATCCGTCAGCCGCCCTCTTCCCACCTCGGCTTCAGCGCTTCAACCACCAATTCCACCGGACACCCAACGCCTCGGCAAGGTCGAACGCCGCCGGGGCCACGAAGAACGGCGCCGACGGGTCGAACGGATCGTCCGCGGTCGCCGCGTTGTACAGCGACTGACAGCACGCCTCCTCGAACGCGTACTGCCGCGACAGCGGCGTGTCGCCACCGACCTTCAACAGGCGGTCGCGCACCTCGTCGAACACGGCGTGCGCCGCCGACCACCGGTCCGGCGTACCCGCAAGCTCCGCCACCTTCGCCGCGCTCTCCGAATCCCCCACCCGATCCCGAAAGACCCGGAGCAGCGCCGCAATCGTCCTCCCCATCCCGCGCTCGTAAGGCCCCGGATGACTCTTCGGAAAACCTGCAATGTCCGGAAAACCCACGCGTCGCCTCCGCCATATAACGCACCCGCACTCAACGGCCCGCCACCCGCCCCGCCGCGCAAGTCGGGCACAGGAATCGCCACTCCTCGATCGCGACCCAATCGTCTCGCCTCGCGCGCTCGGACACCTCGACGCACGCTTTGCAAAACCCTGTGTCGTAATCCGCGTCCGACCACTCCCAGTCCATGTCGATGCACGCGAAGCACTGGCCGCAGCCGAACCCGAAGATCAGGTTGGCGTGCGAATGCCAGGGGTCGTGTTCGTCGTAACCGGTGCTTTCCATGGCAGGATAACCATCGCATTGAGCGGCCGCAGTGTCGCACGCGCGACGCCCGATC
Organism: Tepidisphaeraceae bacterium; assembly: GCA_035627895.1. GTDB lineage: Bacteria > Planctomycetota > Phycisphaerae > Tepidisphaerales > Tepidisphaeraceae > DASPKW01. Next base: position 17,012 of record DASPKW010000295.1, read on the forward strand.
GCAGGTGAAGTCTACCGTCGCCGCGGTCCACTCGAACTGCGGTTGATCCTCGCCCGTCAGTCGTCGAGTTGTTGCACCAACACCCCAAACCGTTTCAGGATCTCGACGAGCGGCAATACCTCGCCCTCATCGAAATCGCCACCCCGGTGGAAGAAGTACCCGCCGGTCTTGTCGAGCCGGCCATAAAGCGTCAGCCCCTCGCGGATCGGAACCTCGAACCCGCGCTGCAGGCCTCGCTCGGCCCACACCCGGTCGAGGGAGTCCAGCGGCGGATTCGGAATCGGCATCCCGACCCGCTCGCACGCCGCGATCTCTTTCGCCTGCCGCGCGGCGTACCAGTCGGCCTCGATCACGTGCGTGCCCGGGTAGCGTTCCCCGATCGCTGCGATCACGGCATCGAAGTCGAGCGGCGAAGATGCGTCGCAATGGATCGACTGCACGAGCGGTTCTGGCGAGGATAACCGCTGCCCTGACTACCGCCTACTCGCGCAACACCTTCCCCATCGCCTTCCCCTTCGCCAACTCGTCGACGAGCTTGTCGAGGTACCGCACGTTGCGCATCAGCGGGTCCTCGACCGCCTCCACCCGCACGCCGCACACCACGCCCGTGATCATCGCCGTCTTCGGCGTGATGCCCGGCGCCTGCGCGAAGAACGTCGCGAAATCGACCTCGGCTTCGAGCTGTCGCCGCAACCCCGCATCGTCGTAGCCGGTCAGCCAGCAGATGACTTGGTCGACCTCCGCGCG
>DASPKW010000296.1:0-15882 GCA_035627895.1 Tepidisphaeraceae bacterium
TTGCCCGCTCGAAGCCGTCGGAGACTTAAGCAGGCCTGCGCAGGGCGTCGGCGGACGTCCAGAGCGTGTCGGCGTAGGCGAGGTTGGAAACCGTCGGGTCTGAGTCTACGGACATGCGTCTTGTGCTTCCCTTGGCAGTGATGTTCGGGCCCCTCTACGGCCGCGGTCTACAGTACCCAATTGGCGCACGGGCTGCCAATGTCAACCGTGCGACGGCCTCCGCTTGCGGGTCTGGCGGTCCGGCGATCGCGCGCGGATCTGCGCCTCAAAGCCAGCCAATACGGGGGCCAGCTCGCCGGGCGCGTACCCGGGATCTTCAGACGTCTGCTCAGCCAAACCGCAGTCTCGTCCCGCAACCGCGTGAGGGTGGCCCGATCGACGTCCAACCGACTCAGCCAATCGAGGTGGGCACGCGTGGCCCAACTGAGCCAACCCCGCCCCGCCGTCCCGCGGCCAGGACGATGGACATCACGGACGCGTGTGCTGCGTTTGCCAAGTTCGCCGTACGCTCCAGCCCGCGGATGCGTGTGAGTCGCTCAGCCGCCGCGCGCAAGAGGCGCACCTCATACAGCGCGAGCCGGTGTGCACTAAAGTACAACCGTGCCGCTCTCAAGCGGCGCGCCAACTGTTTAATCGGGGCGGCGTACACCGCGCCAAGCAGCGCGTCCGCGCGGCGAACGGCGGCGTCAGTTGGCGGCGCCCCGCGGTCCGGAGCGTCGGCGAGGGGTACCACGGGGCGTGGCTGCCGGCCGAGCAGGTCCTGCTCGTCGAGGCGGACGCGCTGGGTGCACCAGCGGCTGGCCACGCCGGTCGGCGGCCCGGGGGGGCATGACGTTCCACGCGCCGTCGACCCCGCAGGAGCACCTGTCGCTGTGCAAGCCCCTGCCGGCCGAGAGCAAGGTCGAGGAGTTCGTAGCGGGGAAAGGGGTGGTCACGCGTTGGGAGCGCATTAGGAAGCAGAACCACTGGCTGGACGCCGTGTACAACGCGTGCGTCGCTGGGCACGGGGTGGGCATCAAGCTGGTGGCCGAGCAGGCGCCGGCCCCGCCGCCGCCGCCCGCGCCGCGGCGGGCCGAGAACGTGTACCTGGCCGGGCGGCCCGACTGGTTCGGGCGGGGCCGGGGCGGCGGCGGGTGGCTCGACCGGTACAAGGGGAAGTGGTGACGGGTGCGGTCGGCGCGAGCGTGGGCGGGGCGGTGCCGTTCGGGCCGCAGGGGCAGGGCGGCGCCGCGCGTGCGCGTGAAGCTGTCGGAGCTGCAGAAGAACCGGCGGGTGTGGCGGGGGCGGGAGTGAACGGGGAGATGAAGCGTACGACGCGGGGGCGGGGTGCGGATGGTCGACGAGCACCGCCCGACACCGCCGCGCCCCGGGCCGATGCCGCCCGCGCAGATCGCCCGCAACGTCCCGTGGGGGCACCGCGGGTGGGTCGACTACGACCGGGTCGGGTGGGGGCGGCGGGAGCGGGATAGGCGGTGGTGAGAAACGGCGAGGTACGGCTCTGGTCGTCAGCGCGTCCGCTCACTGGGCCGCACGCGCCCGCCTTAGGGCCGCGTCGACGTCCCGCCACAGCGCCGTCCACTCGGCCCGCTCCGCCGCGGGCAGTGCGCCCCGGCGGTCATAGAACGCCTTCGTCGTCACGCCCCGTGCCCTCGACGCCGATCAGCTTGCGGTCGTGCCAAATGGTCTTCCCGTCCCAACTCGGGGGCGCTTCGTGGGGTCGATCGGCCCCGCCCGCGCCGAGGACCGGCACAACGCCACGAGCGCGCCGTACCACCGAGACGCGTCGATCATCATCGACGCGCTCCTTTCACTCCTTCCCGCTCGGGTACTCGTCACCGGCCCTCGCGTTGGCGGCGACTGCCCCGCCCCCTGCCAGTTGACCGGCGGCCGGCGCCGCCGCGGTTCGTCTCACCCGCACCGGCGGCAGCCCGACGATCTCGAACGTCGCCGACGCGATCCCGATCCCCAGCGCGTCCAGCCCGGCCAGCACGTCGCGGGTCATCGCGTCCTTCAGGTCGCGCACCCCGTGGTCGCGGGCAATGAACCGGACCGTCAACTCGAGCCAGCTGTCCGTCATCCGCCAGTAGACCCTTGGGTTCAGGTCCGACCGCCGCGTCCCGTACCGCTCTTCCAGCCGCCGCAAATCGTCCTCGCTCAGCTCGGCGATCTTCAACGTGTGCCGCCCGGCCGCGTCGAGCAGGAGCCGCTCGACGGCCGCCCGGTCGTCCCGGTACGCGACCGGGACCGACATCTCTTCCCAGATGTAGGGGAACTCGCGCGTGTAATTGAACACCGGCTCGTCGAACACCTTGGCGTTCGACACCGTCACGACCCGCCCGGTGTATTGGCGGCTCCTGACCCACATCGCCGGGTCGGCGCTCTGGACCGACGGGGGCTGGCCCATCTCCATGATCGTGGTCTGGAGGAACCCGAGCGCGACCACGTCCCCGCGCACGCCCCCCATGACGATCCGGTCGCCGACGTTGAACGTCGTGCCCCGCAGGATCAGCACGTACCCGGCCATCGCCGTCACGACCCGCTGGAGCGCGAACGCCAAGCCCGCCGTGAACAGCCCGAGCGCGGTCGCCAGGCGGGTCGGGTCGTCGAACCAGATCGACGTGGCGCCGACCACGATCACGAGGGTGCTGAACACGTTGACGCCCTGCCGAAACCAGAACCCCGCCCGGTGGTCCCGGCCGGTCGCGCCGCGCACGACCCGGCGGAGCAGTCGGCCCACCAGGAGCACGACGGCGATCAGGACGACGGTGAACAGGAGCTTCTTCCCGTTCTCGGCGTTGATCCCGACCAGCTTGACGCCGAACAGTTCCAACGCCCCGTTCGGGCCGACGAAGCGGACGACGTGATCCATAGGCGCTCCCGGCAAAGCCGCCATTATTCGGGCGCGGGCCCGTCGGGCAGAACCCGAAATCCTCGCCCGCCGGCCGTCGCGCGGCCGTCGGCCCAACCGGGCGTCATTCGCCGTCGCCGTCGTCGTCGCCGTCCGCCGCCGCGCGTCCGGACCGACTGGGGCTCCGGCGGTCGCGGTCGGCACCGCCGCCGGCGCCCGCGTCGTGATCCGGGCTCGGCGGTTTAGCCGCGCGCTCGTGGCCGCGCGCGCGAGTCGCCCGGCCAACCGTGCCGGGGACGGGCGAGTCGTGGCCGCGGCGCTCGCGCCCGGGGTCCGCCAGCGCCCGCCCCGCCCGCCCCGCCCGTTCCACGAGGTCCGCCCGTTCGGCCCGCTCCGCCATCTCCGCTCGCTCCGCACGCCGGGCCGCGTTCCGCGCCGTCTGTCCGGTCACGCGCCCATACAGCCGGGTCAGCGGGGTGGCGGTCAGCCCGTGCGCGAGCACGGATGCGCAGATCACCAGGCTCGTCACGTGCCAGATCAGCGGCGCCCCGAGCCGCTGCTCGAAGTGCGCGCCGTAGTAGATCGTCGCGATCCCGATCGGCCCGAACCAGCCGACGAACAGCGTGTCGGCGCGGCGGCGCAGGATCGGCACGAACGGGCAGACCGCCATCATCGCCGGCAACCGGCGGAACAGGAGGATCGCCCCCGCGAGCGCCGCCCCCCGCCACCCCAAGTCGCGCCACCCGTCCCACGGGATGGCCGTGCCGAGCAGCCCGAAGATCGGGACCGACAGGAACCGGTTCGCCGCCTCCTGCCCGTGCTCTTCGTCCTTGCGGTCGCCCGAGCCGATCACCCGCGAGCCGGCGACCGCCGCCGCGAACACGAGCACGAACTCGCTGACGTGGATCAGGTGCCCGCCGCCCACGCCGACCAGCGCCACCGCGGCGGTGTAGACGAGCCGCCACTCGTCCTTGATCAGGTCGCGCGCCTCGGCCGCGCGGAGCAGGTGCGCGGCCGCGTACCCGAGCCCGACGCCGATCACCGCCGCCCCGCCGACCTCCCAGAGCAGTGTGTGCACGGCCCAGTGCGACCACGCCGCCCCCGGCGCGAGCGTCATGAGCAGGAACGGCAGGAACACCAGCGGGTACGCGGCCCCGTCGTTCGACGCCGATTCGAACGCCAGCGCGTGCCGCAGGCGGTGCGGCAGGTGTTCCTCGGCCGGGATGCCCTCCACGATCGGGCGGGCCGCAACCGGATCGGTCGGCGCCAGCATCGCGCCGATCAGCGCCGCCATGAGGAACGGGATCCCCAGGATCAGGTACACCAGCGCCGTGCTGACGACCCACATCAGCAGCATGCTCCCGCCGACCAGGACCACCATCTCGCGCCACCGCCGCCGGGCGAACTGCTTGGGCACGAACAGGATCAGGCTGGTAATCGCGATCGCGAGCGACAAGCGGGTGACCAGCTCGAGGACGTGCGCCCGCGCCCCCGTGGCCGCGGGGTCGAACACGCCCGTGACCGCGGGCCCGAGCACGACGCCCGCGAGCAGCGCGAGCACGGTCGGCGGCAACCCCTTCCGCTCGAGCCACGTCGACACGAGCCCGATCAGGATGATGAACGCGCCGAGCGACAGGACGATCGCGTCGAACATGGGATGCTCCTGGCGGCAGACGCCGGCCAGGCGCATCCGCAGGGTCCGACCCTGCCGCCGCGGCGCCCGGCCGTGCCAGGGCCGGGCGGTCGGGCTGCGCGCGTGCCAGGTCCGTCCGTGTTCGGCCGCGCGGGGCGTCACGTGCGGATCACGCGTCGCCCGCCGGCCGGCCCGCCGCGACGGCGCCCCCGGGGGCGGGGGCCGTGCGCCCGCACGGTCGCGTGGGTTCAGGCACCGCGCAAACTTTAACCGTCGGCCCGCGCGCCCGTCCGCGGGCAAAATCCCCACGGCGCGCGCACGCGCGGGCGGCCGGCGCCGATTGGGCGTTGGCGGCCACGGCCGGGTCCGCTAGCGTGGACGGCATGAACACCCGCCTCCGGCTCGCGGTCCTGGTCGCCCTGTGTTCGCCCCTCGCCCTGGCCGCCGACCGCGGGGCCGGCCAGGAGGTGGTGGTCGTCACGAACGAGCGGTCGGGCGACGTGACGGTGCTCGACGCGGCCACGCTCAAGGTCGTCGCGACCGTCCCGGTCGGCAAGCGGCCGCGGGGGCTGATGGCTAGCGGGGACGGGAAGACCCTGTTCGTCGCGCTCAGCGGGAGCCCGATCAAGGGCCCGCCCAAGCTCGACGCGGCCGGGCGGCCGATCCTCGACGAGGACAAGGACGACGACGCCGACAAGGCCGCCGACGGCATCGGCATCGTCGACCTGCAGGCCCTGAAGTTCCAGCGGAAGCTGTCGACCGGGTCGGACCCCGAAGCCCTGGCGGTCACGCGCGACGGCCGCACGCTCTACGTGACCAACGAGGACGTCGCGACCCTGAGCGTGGTCGACGTCGCGAGCGGCGAGGTCCGGCACATCGTGCCGGTCCGCCCCGAGCCCGAGGGCGTGACGATCTCCCCGGACGGCCGGCACGTGTGGGCGACGTGCGAGACCAACGGGGAGGTCGTGGTCGTCGACGCGGCCACGGCCAAGCCGGTCGCCGAGATCCGGGTCGGCGGCCGCCCGCGGACCGTCGCCTTCCTGCCCGACGGGTCGGCCGCGTTCGTCCCGTCGGAGACGACCGGGCAGGTCCACGAGGTCGACGCGGTCACGTTCAAGGTGCGCCGCACGATCAAGCTCCCCGCCGGCGCCCGCCCCATGGGCACGGCCGTCTCCCCGGACGGCGCGCGGCTGTTCGTCGGCACCGGCCGTGGAGGCACGGTCCTGGCGATCGACACGAAGTCGGCCGAGGTCGTCGGCCAGGTCAAGGCCGGCACCCGGCCGTGGGGCGTCGCGCTGAGCGCGGACGGGCGCCGCCTGTTCGCCGCCAACGGCCCGAGCAACGACGTCTCGGTCATCGACGCCGCCACCATGAAGGAGATCGCGCGCGTCCCGGCCGGCCAAAGCCCGTGGGGCGTCACCCTGGTCACCCGGCCGGCGCCGGTTGCGGCGCCGGCGCAGAAGTGACCGGTCGCGCGGGCGACACCGCCGCCGGACCAGGTCACCGTGAGAACGTCTGCTGCACCACGATGCTCCGCGTGTGCCCGTCCCGGAACGCGCGGGCCCGGACGGTCGCCGGCCGCGCCAGCGCGATCGGCCCCGCGTACGCCGGCGACGACCGCGTCGGGACCGAGCCGTCGAGTGTGTACCGGAGCGTCGCCGAGCCGTCCGGGTGGCGGACGTCAACCGTTACCGGCACGGTCGTGCGGCCGTCCACTGTAACGATGGTCGGCGGCCCGAGCACTGGCGGGCCAGGCAGGCTGGCGACCCACTCCCGCAGCAGCGCCTGGCCCTGCGCGTCCACTCGGTCGTGCGCCAGCGGCGGCATGCGGTTCCCGTCCAGCACCTCGACCCGGCTGAGGACGACCGACCGCCACGCGTCGTTGGGCGCGATCGCCCGGGCGCCGTCGATGCCAAGGTCGATCCGCGGCCTGGCGTTGACCAGTCCCTGCTGGGCCAGCGGCGTCGCAAACCGCAGGTCGAGCTCCGTCGGAGCGCCGCCCGGCCGGTGACAGTGCGAGCAGTTCGCGTCCAGCCAGGCGCGGGCCCGGGTCTCCACCGGTACGGCCGGATCGTCAAGCCTCGGGAACCGCGGCAGCGCGTGCGGCGCGTCGCCCCCGGCCAACAGCCCGCGCCGCCGCCAGGCCACGATTTGATTCTCGCCCGGCCCGTACACGACCGGGCCCTCCCGGTTGAGCTGGGCCGACGTGATCCCGAGCGGCCCGCCGGCCTGCGGCGTGTGACACGTCCGGCAGTCGGCCGGCGCCAGGTATTGCCAGACCTGCGTCCCGCCACCGCCGCCCTCGTCCAGCAACTGCCGCGTCGCCTCGTCCACGCGATCCGCGTCCGAGTGGTCCGCCCGCCACCGGTAAGTCGCACCGTCGACCACGCCGCCCCAGCGGACGACCAGCACGCGCGTCTCCAACCGCCGCAGCCGCGCACCGTGCGCCCCGTCCGAGCCCGCCGGTAATTCGAAGTGCTTGACCAGCATCGTCCCCGGCGGCAGTTCCCACGCCCCGTCACGAGTCAGCGTCGCGGCCCTTCCCGGCGGGAGCCGCGCCCATCGAAACTTCATCGCCCCGTCCGACCAGAACGGGACGTTCACGTCGTACGCAACCAGGTCGCGGGCCGGCCGGAGCGTCACCAGGTCGTCGAACAGTCGCGCCCCTGACAACGTCGCCGGAAACGACGACCCCGGCGCGGGCCGCGAGGTCGGCCCAACCCGGTCCGGCGCGTGCGCCGCCAGCGGCTCAGTCGCGATCACTGCGCCCATCCACCCCAGCGCGACCGCCCCGAAGGCAACCACCGCCACGGCGCGGACGGCCCGGCGCGGGCGAAGGAACCAGCCCCTTGGCGCGGGCGCGGGCGCGGCGGCGGGCGAACGCATGGGCATCGGGCACTCAGTCACGTTACTTCAGGGTGTACAGGTAGGCCGCCATGTCGTGCGCGTCCTGCGGCGGGACGTTCAGCTTGGGCATCGCCGTCATCGGGTCGACGCCCGGCGGGTCCTGGATCCACCGCACCAGGTTCGCGGGCGTGTTCGTCATCACGCCTGCCACGTACCCGCGCAGGGCCATCCGCTCGAGCGGCGGACCGACCACGCCGTCGGCCCCCTCCACGCCCGGGATGCGGTGGCACGACGTGCACCCGTACACGGCGAACAGCGTCCGCCCGCGCTCGGCGTTGCCGGTCGTCTCCACGACGGACGGGCCGTCGTTCGGGTGGGCCGCCGTCGCGAGCAGTTTGGGGTCGGTGGTGACCTTGTCGCACCCGGTCGTCACGGCCACCACCGGGGTCAACGCGAGGAGAATGCAGGCATGAGTGATTCGACGCATGGGCGCTTGCTCCTCAGGGTTCCACGGCGATTTGCGATTCGCGGGCCACGGCCAGGCGCTCGGACTCCCGCAGCCACCGGGCGACCATCGCCAGCCCGGCGCCGACGTACACGAGCCCGGCCGGCACCCACATGATCAGCCCGCCGAGCTGCTGGTCCTGCAGCGGCGTCAGGCCCCACGACGCGGTCGTGTCCGCGTACGGCCGGTACCAGAGCGCCCGCCCGAACGTCAGCAGCGCCCCGAGCACGCTGCTGTGGACGGCCGTCGTGAACAGGTAGAGCACCCCGGCCCCGTACGCCGCCGGGCCGCGCCGCGCGCTGAACAGCGCCCACCAGAAGAGCAGCGCGGTGCCGAAGAAGCTGGCGTGCTGGAGGAAGTGTACGAACTCGTGCCGCACGGCCGCGTCGAACAGCGCCGGCACGTGCCACACCCACAAGGCGACGGCGTGCACGACCCAGGCGGCCAGCGGGTGCTCGAGCCCGTGCCGGGCCGCCTGCCACGCCGGGCGGTTCATCGTCCGCCCGAGCCCGCCGGCCCACGCCCGCGGCATCCCCTTTAACGACACGACGACCGGCCGGCCCAGGACCAGCAGCGGCGCCGCGACGAGCATCAGGATCTCGTGCTGGGTCATGTGGACGCTGAACAGCACGTTGCCCCACGGGTGGACGGGCGAGACCAGCGCGACGAACAGCGCGACCCACCCGGCCGCGAAGCAGGCGACCGCCCGGCCGGTCACCCCCCGGCCGGCCTCCCCACCGCGCCAGAGCCGCCGCAGGCCGACCGCGTACAGCGCCCCGGTCACCGCCAGCGTCGCCCAGCTCAGCACGTCGGCGCTCCAGGTCGTCGGCAGGTCGGCCCACGTGCGCGGGCCGGGCGGGCCGCCGTCGTGGTGGTCGCCGGTGCCGTGCGCCAGCGCGGCCGGGGCGGCCCACAGGAGCGGCAGCACGAGCAGGCGGAACGACGGTCTGAGCGGGAGCGAGGGCATAACGTCAGCGTCAATCAATCTTCGGGTCGATCATGAACACCGCGACCCACTGGGCCACCAGGCCCAGCACGAACAGGGCCGCCGTCCACAGGGCCATGTGCGCCGTAAAGTGCAGGCGCTCGGCCTCCACGTCCTCCAGCTCCGGCGTGTCCGCCGCGAGCGCCCGCCGGTACGTCCGCCACGCCAGCCACCCGGCCGAGGCGCCCAGCGCGATGGAGAGAGACGGGCCGACGTGCATCGGCCAGGTCGTCCCCCGCCGGTGCGACCACAGCGCCAGGCTGTAGATCAACTGCAGGTGGCTAAGCCAGAGCGTCGGCACCCCGAGCAGCACGAGCCACAGCCGCCGGTCGCGGCGGCGCCGGACGCGGGCCACGTCCTCGGGCGGGCGCCGGGTCGAATACGGGGATGGGGTGGTCGGTTCGGCCATCGGGTCGCTCCTCCGCGTCAGAGCACGCGCGGCCCCCAGAACACCAGCAGGTACAGCGGCACCCAGATCCCGACGATCCAGTACCAGTAGACCAGCGACACGCGGGTGTCCCGCGCGTGACGGGCGTCCAGCCCGTGCCGGAAGACCCACACCGCGACCAGCGCCGTCTCGGCCAGTGAGACGATGATGTGGAGCAGGTGCAGGAACAAGATGCCCCACGTGATCGACCCGTACGCGTTGTCGTCGTAACTGTGATGCAGCTCCTTGAACCCGTGGATCCGCAGGGCCCCGGCGACCAGCTCGATCAACAGCACGATCACGACCGTGACCTTGACCCGCCGCGCGTCGAACCGCACGCACGCCCGGTCGCACATGATTGCCGGTACGAGGCTCAGCAGCATCAGGACGGTCTCGATCGTCGACCCGAGCAGCTTCGGGTTCGGGTCGAGGTTCGCCGGGTGCGTGCTGACGTGCGGCGGCGGCCACTGTGAAAAGTCGACGCTCCAGTAGTACAGGTACGCGGCGACCAGGATGCCGAACATCGCCGTCTCGATCACCAGCAGCAGGTTGTTGCCCCACCAGATCGGCGCGCGCCAGTCGTTGGCGGCCTCCGGCAGGCCGGACACGTCGATCGTCGGGCGCGCCTCCGCCGGCCGTTCCACGTCGAGGTCAATGAGGGGGGTTCGGGACATGTCGGTTCACCTATTGGCGGGGGCGCTGGCGGTGGACGGGCCCCGGCGGCTCGCCCGGGTGATCGTGGACCTTCTCGACCGTGTTCTGGCGCCAGAACCAGACCATCAGGATGACGCCTGACGCGCCGCCGAAGATCGGCAGGGCCCACGGGTGGAAGATCAGCCCGAAGAACGTGAGGAACACGGTCACGCCCAGGAACAACGGCAGCAGGCTGTCGCCGGCGAGCTCGTACCGGTACGCCGGCCGCGCGTCCATCACGGTCGTCGTCAGGACCTCCCGGCGGTCGAGCTGGAGCCCGATCACGACCGGCGTCTTGGCCGGGTCGTCCGACCAGAGCGGGTACAGGCTGCGGACGGCTGGCGGGAACCGGAAGTTGTACGACCGCGGCGGCGACGTCGTCGCCCAGTCGAGCGTCGGCGCGTGCCACGGGTTGTCGCCGGCCGGGCGGCCCCGGCGGCAACTGACCAAGAAGTTGCAGGCGAACACGATTAGCCCGAGCGCCATCACGTACGCGCCGATCGTCGCCAGCATGTTCAGCGGGCCCCACCCGGTGCCCGGCAGGTACGTGTAGACCCGCCGGGTCATGCCCTGCAGCCCGAGCTGGTGCATCGGGAAGAACGTCAAATTGAACCCGACGAAGACCAAGACGAACGCGACCACCCCGATCCGCTCGCTCGGCATCCGCCCGGTCCACTTCGGGAACCAGAAGTGCAGCGCCCCGAGCAGCGGGAAGACGGCCCCCCCGATTAGCACGTAGTGCAGGTGGGCGACGACGAAGAACGTGTCGTGCACCTGGAGGTCGACCGACACGCTGGCCGTCATCACGCCGGTCAGGCCGCCGCACACGAACAGGACGATGAACGCCAGGACGTACAGCATCGGCGTCCGGATCCAGGGGCGGCCGAGCCAGATCGTGGCGATCCAGCAGAAGACCTGCACGCCGCTCGGGATCGCGATCAGCATGCTCGACGCGGTGAACATCCCCTGCCCGAGCTCGGGGACCGGGGTCGAGAACATGTGGTGCACCCACAGCCCGAACCCGATGAACGCGGTCGCGATCAGCGACAGCACGACCGCCGTGTACCCGAACAGCTTCCGCCGGGCGAAGACCGGGATCATGTCCGAGATGAACCCGGTCGCCGGGATGAAGATGATGTACACCTCCGGGTGCCCGAAGAACCAGAACAGGTGCTGGTACAGGAGCACGTCGCCCCCCTCGGCCGGGTTGAAGAAGTGCGTGTTGACCGTCGGCATCCGGTCGGTCGACAGCATGCTGCTGGCCAGCATGACCGACGGCATCGCGAAGATCACCATGAACGCGGTGATCAGCTGGGCCCAGACGAAGACGGGCATGCGGGCGAGCGACATCCCGACCGCCCGCTGCTTGAACACCGTCGTAATGATCTCGACCGCCCCGACCAGCGCGCTGATCTCGGTCAGCGAGATCACCCACGTCCACACGTCCGGCCGCTTCCCCGGGCCGAACTGCGGCCCGGACAGCGGCGGGTACGCGAACCACCCGCGGTCCGCCCCGACGTTGAGCGCCAGCGCGCCGAACAGCAGCAGCCCGGTGAACAGGAACAGGTAGTACGCGAACGCGTTCATCCGCGGGAACGCCACGTTCCGCGTGCCGATCATCAGCGGGACGAAGTACAGCCCGATCGCCTTCATGATCGGCACCGCGAACAGGAACATCATCGCCGTGCCGTGCGTGGTGAAGAACTGGTTGTACAGGTCCGGCCCGAGGACCCGCTGCCCCGGCCGGGCCAGTTGCGTCCGCATCGCCGCGGCCAGCAGCCCGGCGATCGCGAAGAACGCCAGGGCCGTCACGATGAACCGCAGCGCGATGTCCTTGTGGTTCGTCGTGCTCAGCCACCCGATCAGGCCGGGGCGGTGCCGCCAGGTCCGGTCGAGCAACTCGTCGGCCCGGTCCGGGGTGAGCGCGGCGCGGACGTCCACGGTGGCGGTCGCGGCGTCGCCGGCCGTCGCCCCGACGCCGGCCGCGGACGATGTCGTCGCCGTCGTCGGGTTCACTTGAGCATCTCCAGGTAATCCAGCAGCGCGTGCAGATCCGCCGGCGGGATGTTGTTCTGCGGCATCCGCACGCCCGGCTTGACCGCGTGCGGGTCCAGGATCCAGCCCGCCAGATTCCCGCGCGTGTTCGCCAGCGACCCGCCCGCGATCGTCGGCCGGCTCGCCAGGTGCGTCAGCACCGGGCCGAACCGCGACCGGGCCGGCGTCCCGTCGATCTGGTGGCACATCACGCAGCTCGACGTCAGGAAGACCTCCAGCCCGCGCTTTTGGCTCGCGTAGATCGGGGTCGGGGCCGGCCGGTTCTGCGCCTCCATCCACTTGTCGAACTCCGCCTGCGACTCGACCACCACCGTCAGCCGCATCTTCGCGTGCTGGTGCCCGCAGAACTCCGCGCACTGCCCGTAATAAAGCCCCGGCCGGTCGGCCTTGAGGCGCAGCGTCGTCGGGTGCCCGGGGATCATGTCCTTCTTGCCGTGCAGGTTCGGGATCCAGAAGCTGTGGATCACGTCCACCGAGTCGAGGCTGAACTCAACGGTCCGGCCGACCGGAATGTGGATCTCGTTCGCCGTCAGCACGCCCTTGTACGGCTCCCGCTCGTTCGGGTAGTTGACCTCCCACCACCACTGGTGCCCGACGACCTTGATCTTCAGCGGGTCCGGGTCCGCGTACGTCGCGTGCGCCGCCCGGCCGGTCAGGAAGTCGCCGACCATCAGGACCGCCAGGATCACCGTCGTCAGCAGGACGAGCCCCCCGACCACCAGCGTCGTGCGCCGCTCGCGCGACGCCTCCTCCGGCACCAGCGGCGGGGGCTCCGCCGACGCGCTGCGCCGCCGCAGCGGCGGGAGCAGCGCCGCCGTAACCAAAACCTGAACGACGATCGACACGCCGAGGAACAGCCAGAACAAGTCCCGGATGCCCGTCGACTGCGGGCCCGCCGGGTCCAGCGCCGACTGGTTGCCCGCGCACCCGCCGCCCAGCACCGCGGCGCACCCGATCACTATAAATCCCCACAGGCGCATGGCTACTCCTTCGCGGCCCGCCGCCGCCGACACCGACCGCCGGAACTCAACCCGGCGTCGGGATGATCTGGCTCCGCGAGTTGACCGGCCGGGTCGTCGGGATCGAGTGCGGCGGGGGCGCGCCCTGCATGTGGTCCAGGCGCCCGGGCGCCGCGTCCAGCGGGACCAGCCCGCTCATGCTCCGCACGTACGCGACCAGGGCCCACAACTGCTGGTCCGGCACCTTCCCGCCGAACGCCGGCATCCCGTTCGGCCGACCCTGCACCAGCGTCGCGTACACCTGCTCCGGGCGGCTCCCGTACCGCCACTGGTCGTCGATCAGCGGCGGCCCGATGTGCCCGCCGCCCTGCGCGTGGCACCCGTTGCAGTTGTACGCGTTGTACAGGGTCTGGCCCTGCGCCAGGGCGTACGCGTTCTCCTCGTACCCGTTCGGCGTCGTCGGCGGCGGCCCGGCGGGCCCGGGCACCAGGTCGGTCACCCGGACGGACTTGGTCGCGTCGGCCGACGGCGTCGACACGCGGAACGACCGCTCCTCGCGCTCGCACGACGCGGTCAGCACCGCCAGCGCGCCCGCCACCACCGCCGTCGCATTCCAAGCGGTCGGGCGCCGCCGTCGTCGAACTTCGGGTGGGTTCGCGGGGGTCATCGGTCGTTACCTCCCGAGCCGCGCGCCTCCGGTTCGCGCGCCGCCAGTCGCGGCACGTGGTACTCGTCCAGCACCCGCTCGATGTCCGCCCGCCGCCGCGCCAGCGCCCCGTCCAGTTCGTCCCGCAGCTTCCCGTTCCCGCGCCGCACCGCCATGCAGATCTCGAACGTCATCGGCAGCTTCGTCAGCGGGTCCACCGCCTCGGCGATCGGCGCCACGACCAGCTCGTCCTTCGGGGACCGCGACGCGAAGAACCCCGCCACCGGCCCCCACGCGACCGCCACGTCGACCTCCCCGTCCGCCAGCGCCCGCATCACCCGCGCCGCCGGGTTCGCGTCCCGGTAGTCGCCGAACACCGTGTAACCCACCAGGTTCCCGCCCAGCCCGCGCGCCCCTAGCGCGTGCGCCGGCGGCGCGTTGGCCCCGTCGTCCCCGACGAGTTGGATGCCGATCTTCAGCCGCTTGAGCCGCCCGTCGTCGAGCGACCGCAGCCCGGCCAGTTCCTTCGCCGACTTGCGGTACACGAACGCGTACGCCGACCGGTAGTACGGGCGCGTCGTCAGGCCCATGTCGAACCCGGCGGGCGCGGCCAGCACCAGGTCGCTCTCCCCCTGCGCCAGCGCGTGGCGGAAGAACCCGCGCCGCTGCGCCCGCCACACGTACTCCGGCGCCGCCCCCAGTTCCTCCGACACGATCGCCGCGATCCGGTTCTCCAGCCCGGCCAGGTCCTTGTTCGTGAACGGCAGGTTGTTCGGGTCGGCCCCGATCCGCAGCACGCGGCGCTCGACCGGCCGGGTCGCCGCGGGTGGCGCGTCGAGGGCGGCGGCGGCCACATACGACGACGGCGGCGCGCCCGCCGGGCCCGCGCACCCGCACGCGACGGCCGCGGTCGCCGCGGCCGCCAAGACCCGACGACTCACCCGCGCGACACGGGCCACATCAGTGGTGGAGGCCGAAGACATAGAGCGTCCCTCCCGTCGCCGTGTAGTCCGGCAGGTCGCGCGTCGCGTTGACCATGCCCAGTGCGCTCGTCGGGTCGCGCTTGTCGAGGTTGCCGGCGACGATCGCCCCGGCCCACCCGCCCACGCCCGACAGGATCGCCACGTACTGCTTCCCGTCCGGGCCCGTGAACGTCGTCGGCTGGCCGACGATCCCGCTCCCGCACTTGAACCGCCACAGCTCCGCGCCGGTCTTCGCGTTGACCGCCTTGAAGAACCCTTCGAGGTTCCCGTAGAACACCACGTCCCCGGCGGTCGCCAGCGCGCCCGACCACACCGGGAACCGCTCGTTGATCGCCCACACCTGCTTGGCGGCCACCGGGTCCCACGCCATGAACACGCCGCGGTGCCCGCCCGGGCCCGCGTAGAACTTCGTGACCGCACCGACGTACGGCGTGCCCGCGATGTAGTTCGCCTCGGTCCCCTCGAAGTCCATCGACATGTTCTGGTGCGGGACGTACAGCATGCCCGTCCGCGGCGAGAACGCGGTCGGCTGCCAGTCCTTCGCGCCCGGCGCGAACGGCTGGACGTCCCGGATCACCTTCCCGGTCTTCGGGTGCTTCTCCGGGTTGTGGATCGGCCGGGCCGTCTTCTTGTCGAATCCGAGGATCGCCGTGCTCCGCGTGAACTGGGTGGCGCTGATCACCTCGCCCTTGGTCCGGTCGACCACGTAGATCATCCCGTTCCGGTCCACGTGAAGCAGCACCTTCCGCGCCGGCTTGCCCGGCCCGTCCATCGGCAGGTCGACCAGCACGTTCTCGTTGATCCCGTCCCAGTCGAACAGGTCGTGCGGCGTCCACTGGTAATACCAGACCGCCTCGCCCGTGTCCGGGTCCCGCGCGAACACCCCGCACGACCACAGATTGTCGCCCGGGCGCAGCTCGGCGTTCCACGTCCCCGGGTTGGCCGTCCCGTAGAAAATCAGGTTCAGCGCCGGGTCGTAGCTGATGAACCCCCACGACGTTCCGCCCCCGACCTGCCACTGCCCAGGCGGCCAGCTCTTCACCCCGAGGTCCGTGCCCTGGTATTGCGGGTAGAACGGCTTGAACCGCGGGCCGATCAGCACGTCCCGGTCCGGCCCCGTCGCGTACGCCCGCCACGCGACCTTGCCCGTCTTGGCGTCCAGCGCGCACAGCCACCCGCGGACCCCGAACTCGCCCCCGCTGTTGCCGACGAGCACCTTGCCCTTGACGACGAGCGGCGCCATCGTGATCGTCTCGCCCTTGTTGATGTCGCCGAGCTTCGTGCGCCAGACCTCCTTGCCG
>DASPKW010000297.1:0-5634 GCA_035627895.1 Tepidisphaeraceae bacterium
GGGTGAGCGCGGCGACGAGTGCGTAGATGGCGGCGGCGAGGAGGAATCGGAGGCCGTTGAAGATGCCGCGGACGCCTAGCAGGTCTTCGCTGGCGCGCTCGGGCAGCATGTGCCGTTCGAACGCGCCGGCGGCGATCTGCATGACGGGGAAGGAGTAGCCCCAGAGGACGCAGCAGACGACAAGTACGCCGACGCCGACCAGGACGTGACGGCGGTGGGCGCGCGCGACGTCCGGGGATTCGTACTCGAGGATTGGGTCGGTCGGGCGGGGGTCTGCCACGGGCGCGGAGTTGTATCCGCGTGGGTATCGAATTGACACGAGATGCGCGTCCTGCGGACGCCCCACCCGCTGAAGCGGGCTCGCCGATTGGGGTCCGTCACCCGGCTCACCCCACGAGACGCGGGTCGATGGACAATGGACAATTGACCATGGACAATTCCCCCTTCCATGTTCCTCCGCCTACTCAAAGCAAAAATTCACCGCGCGACGGTCACGCAGACCGACGTCAACTATCACGGCTCGATCACGATCGATTCCAACCTGCTCCGCGCGACCGGCCTGCTGCCGAACGAGGCCGTCCTGATCGCCGACTGCGACAACGGCAACCGGTTCGAGACCTACATCATCCCCGGCCCGCCCGGGTCGGGCGTGATCGGCGTGAACGGCGCGGCCGCCCGGCTGACCAAGACCGGGAACAAGCTGATCATCATCGGCTGGGTTTACGTGGACGCCGACGAGGTGAAGTCGCACCGCTCGCGCGTGATCATCGCGACGGAGGAGAACACGGTCGCCGAGACGATCGACCACGCGACGAGTCCGGAGGAGCCGTGGGAGTGAGGGAAAGTAACGACGCTTCGAGTTTCGACCTTCGCCGTCCCAACCGGGTCTGATCATTCTTTGAGGCAACCGCGCGATTTCCCGAAACATCCGGGCCGTCGCCTAAGGCTCCGGCTCCGGCGTGGGCGGCGCAGGTGCCTCGAAGTATTCTCAGACCCTCCCAACCACCGACCCTGATTCCATGAACATCACCGTCCTCTACGGCGGCCCGTCCGCCGAACGCGAAGTGTCTCTCGTCTCCGGCCGCGCCGTCGCCCAGGGCCTCCGCGACGCCGGCCATACCGTCACGGAGGTCGACGTCAGGCCCGAGACGCTCGCGGATGCGCTCGCCAAGCTGGCCGACGTCGTGTTTCCGGTTCTGCACGGCACGTGGGGCGAAGACGGCACGCTCCAGACGGAGCTTGAAAAGCGCGGCATCAAGTTCGTCGGCTCCGGGTCGGTCGCGTCGCGCCTGGGGATGAACAAGGTCGACACGAAGCGCGCGTGGGAGGCTGCCGGGCTGCCGACGCCCCCTTACCGCATCGTCACGTCGGACTCCGACCCGATCCCGCAGGAGGCGTGCGTCGTCAAGGCGATCGACAGCGGCAGCAGCGTCGACGTGTACGTCTGCAAGGGACAGGCCGAGGGCGTGGTGCAGCCGGTCGACGCCGTCCGGCGCGTGCTCGCCAACCACTCCGCCGCGCTGGTCGAGAAGTTCATCGCCGGCCCCGAGCTCACCGTCGGCCTGCTCGAAGAGAAGGCCCTGGCCCCGATCCGCATCGTGCCCAAGGTCGAGTTCTTCGACTACGAGGCCAAGTACAAGCGGGCCGACACCGAGCACCGGTTCGACACCGGCCTGCCCGCGGAACTCGTGGAGACGTGCCAGCGCCTCGCCGAGCGCGCCAACGCAATCGTCGGGGCGCGCGACCTGGCGCGCGTCGACATTATGATCGACGGGGCGACGAACCAGCCTTTCCTGCTGGAGATCAATACGCTGCCGGGGTTCACGCCTAAGAGTTTGCTGCCTGAGGCCGCGGCGCATGCGGGGGTGCCATTCGCGAAGCTCGTGGACCGGTTGGTGAGGCGCGCCGCGGCGCGGTGATCGCTTTCCCGAGCCCCGTGCCTCACTAAAGTGAGCACACCGGAAACGTCACTCACCGCTTTGCGACGAGCTTTTCCATCACGACGGTGCCGGTCTGCCACTTTCCGTTGACGTTGCACGACCAGCGCCCGGTGATCTGTTGGCCGTTGGCGCTGATCGTCGCGGTGATGCTGCCGTAGTATCCCTTGCCCTGGAGCACGGCGCTGAAGCTTCGGTTCGTGCCGACGATCGCGGTGCCGGTGTGCTTCGCGCCGGCGACGATCGGCCCGAGCGCGAACGTCCCGATCGCGGCAGCCCCCTTCTGGCTCGTGATCGTCATCGTCCCCGCGACCGGCGTCTTGCTGGTGGCGATCTTGATCGTCGCCTTCCAGGTGCCCGTCACGTCCGCGTACTTGGCCGCCTTGACCGCCCCGACCGACGGCGCCGCGACGCCCGACCGCACGGGCATTTCGATTGCCGGCGACTCGTCGAAGATCGACGGCGCCCCATAGGCCCACGCCGCCGCGCTCAACAGACGGCGATCCTCGAACCCTTCTACGTCATAACGCGACAACATGGCTCCTCCGCTTCCCGGCGGCCCGTGGCGCGGGTCACCCGGGGAGACGTACGATGTTCCTCACGCGTGAGGCAAATCGTGGCGGAGGAAAATCCGGCCCCACGCGATTATCGGACCTCGCATCCCCTCACCGCCGGTCAAACGCTCGCCTCGACGGCGTGACCGTTCTTGAGCGCCGGGGTGATCCGCGCGACCATCCGCCGCTGCACCGGCTTGAGCCCGACGCGCGGGCGGGCCGCGACCATCTGGCGCTCGGCCTCGTCGACGTCGGCCGCGAGCCCGCGGGCGATCATGACTGCCGCGACCAGCGCCGCCGACCGGCCGTGGCCTTGCGCGCAGTGGACGTACACCGCCCCCTCCAGCCCGGCGACGTGCCGGGCGGCGCCGGCGAACGTGGCCTCGTCGGCCACGTGGGCGTCGAGCGTCGGGTAGCAGACATATTCCCGCCCCGCGCACACCCGCGCCGCCACGCGGAACTCGGCCGTCAGATCCACCACCCATTTCACGTCAGCCGGGATCTCCGAGCACAGTGGACGCC
Source organism: Tepidisphaeraceae bacterium (assembly GCA_035627895.1). Classification (GTDB taxonomy): domain Bacteria; phylum Planctomycetota; class Phycisphaerae; order Tepidisphaerales; family Tepidisphaeraceae; genus DASPKW01. The sequence continues at coordinate 3,014 of DASPKW010000297.1, forward strand.
GGCCCACCCACACGCCGGGCGCCACCTCGTCGGCCGGGTTCTCCCGGACCAGCCAGCGGAGCAGGTACCACACCCCCAGCGTGATCCACATGTACGGCCCGTGCACGAGTTTCGCCCAGAGCGCGTATCCCCCGTCCCGCCGCTTCCCGAACACGCGCGATCCGAGCCCGGCGTACCCCAGCCCGACCAGGGCCGCCGACAAACCCGGCCAGAGGAAAAGGTAACCCCAACCGCCGGTCCGCACCGCCAGCGCGACGAAGCACGCACCCAAAAGCAGGAAGGTTAACGCGTAGCGCATCGGGCCCCGGGAATATAGACGCGAACGCGATTTTTGGAAGCTTGTTTCGCCCCGTCCGACCGCCGATTGAGGGTCGAACTCACCGGCCGCGCCGCCCAGTCGTAATGCGCCTCACGCCCTATCCATCTTCCGCCCGCACTGACACACGAAGTCTTTCAATTGGTGCGGCCGGAGCGACGACGGCGTCACGATCTCCACCACGCAGCCGCACCGGCCGCACGTGACGCGCTCACCCGCTTTGGGCGCGTCGGGCGACGGCAAGTCCTGCTCGAACGGTTCCGTCTTGCCCGAACCGGCGCCGCCACCGCCGGGCAGTTCCGTCACGTCCTTCCGCCGGTCCATCGCCAGGTTCCCGAGTTGGTCGGCCAGTTCGTTGTGCTCGCGATAGTTGTGGCCGATCGCCGCGGATTCGAATGAGTCGAAGAGTTCCTTGGCCTTGCGGTACAGCGGGATCAGGTCCGGGTGCTTCACCTTGTACTGGCCGGTCATCTGGCGGATGACCAGCTCGCTGTCGCCGTTGATTCTGATCTTAGTCGCGCCGAGCTTCTTGGCCTCTTCCATGGAGGTGACCAGCGCGGTGTACTCGGCGACGTTGTTGGTGGCCCGGCCGATGTAGCGGCCGAGGGTGACCAGCGGGGTGCCGTCGGCGGCGCGGACGACCACGCCGATGCCTGCCGGGCCGGGGTTGCCGCGGCTGCCCCCGTCGAACTCGAGCGTAAGCACTTCCTTCATCGTGCCGCCGTTTTATCACGCAGCCGCTGAGTCCGCACGCCCGCGCATCCCCCGCAAAATGCGCGCTCCCGGACGTGCCCCGGCGGCACATACTCGGGACATGAAACCCCGTGATGGCCGAACCGAATCGGTATGGATGCAAACTGGCGCCACCCCTGTGATCGCCGACCCGCTGACCGCCCCGCACCCGGACGTCTGCGTGATCGGCGCAGGGATCGCCGGGCTGACGACGGCGTACCTGGCCCTGAAGGCCGGGCGGTCGGTCACCGTTCTGGACATGGGCGCGGTCGGCGACGGGCAGACCGGGCGGACGACGGCGCACCTGGCGTCGGCCGTGGACGACCGGTTCCACGAAATCGAGCGCCTGCACGGCGTCGACGGGGCGCGGGCGGCGTACGAGTCTAACGCCGCCGCGATCGACACGATCGAGCGGATCGCGCGCGAGGAGAACATCGATTGTGATTTCCGCCGGCTCGACGGGCTGCTGTTCCCGGCCGCGGATGATTCGCCGGACGCGCTCGACAAGGAACTCGCCGCCGCCCACCGCGCCGGGTTCACGTCGGCCCGGATCGAGGATAAGTTCATCGTCGGCACGCAGGATCACGGCCGGCACATTCGCTTCCCGAACCAGGGCCGATTCCACCCGTTGAAGTATTTGATCGGACTCGCCGAGGCGATTCGCCGCATGCGCGGGATCATTCACTCGGGCGCCAAGGTGACCGACGTCCAGCCGCGCGACGACAAGGCGGGCACGCCGCCCAAGGTGGTCATCGAAGGCGGGCGCGCGCTCTCGCCCGCGTTCGTCGTCGTGGCGAGCAATGCGCCCGGGCCGATCGGCGGGTGGGTCGGCGGGTATACGAAGGTGGCCCCGTACCGAACGTACGTCGTCGCCCTCAAGGCCCCGCGCGACGCGCTCCCGGACGTGCTCTGGTGGGACGATGAGGACCCGTACCACTACGTCCGCCTGGAGCGGACCGAGGGCCGGGCCGATACGGACGTCCTGATCGTCGGCGGCGAGGACCACAAGACCGGCCAGCATCCGGCCGACGCGTCGCCGTTCATGAACTTGGAGCTCTGGGCCCGGCGAAAGTTCGCGGGGGCCGGCGACGTGGTCGCGCGGTGGTCGGGGCAGGTGCTCGAGCCGGCGGACGGGCTGCCGTTCATCGGGCCGGCCCCCGACCGGCCGGGCGTGTTCGTCATCACCGGCGACAGCGGCATGGGCATGACGCACGGCACGCTCGGCGGGATGATGTGCGCCGACTGGGTCCGCAACGTGGCCAACCCGTGGGCTCGGTTCTACGACCCGGCCCGCAAGACGATGACGTCGGAGTTCGTGAGTGAGAACGTGAACGCGGTGAAGCACTTCGCCGAGTACGTCACGCCGGGCGAGATCAAGAGTGTCGATGATCTGGCGCCCGGTCACGCCGGCCTGATGCGCGAGGGGCTGCACAAAGTCGCCTGCTACCGCGACCCGGCCGGCAACCTGCACCGGCGGAACGCGACGTGCACGCACCTCGGGTGTCTGGTGCACTGGAACGACGTCGAGACGTCGTGGGATTGCCCCTGTCACGGGAGCCGGTTCGACCCGGAC
>DASPKW010000298.1:0-11445 GCA_035627895.1 Tepidisphaeraceae bacterium
ATGTAGAAGTTCTGTTGCTTGTCGACCAGGAACTCGACCGTCCCGGCGTTCTGGTACCCCGCCGCCTTCACCAGCCGAACCGCTGCCGCGCACAGATCCTCACGCACCGAGTGCTTGAGCACCGGCGACGGCGACTCTTCGACCAGCTTCTGGTGCCGCCGCTGCATCGTGCAGTCGCGCTCCCACAGGTGGGCCGCGTTCCCGTGGCTGTCGGCGATCACCTGCACCTCGACGTGCCGCCCGAACTCGACGTACTTTTCGATGTAAACCGTCGAATCCTTGAACGCGTTCTCGGCCTCGGCCTGCGCCTGCTTGATGCCCGCCCGTAGACTCACGTCGTTGTGGGCCACGCGCATCCCGCGCCCGCCCCCGCCCGCGGCCGCCTTGATGATCACCGGGTACCCGATCTCGGCGCACAGCTTGAGCGCCTCGCGCTCGTCGTCGATCGCCCCGTCCGACCCCGGCACCGTCGGCACCTTCGCCTTTTTCGCCAGCCGCTTGCACGCGACCTTATCGCCGACGGCCGCCATCGCGCTCACCGGCGGGCCGATGAACTCGATCTTACAGCTCCGGCACACGTCGGCGAAGTGGTCGTTCTCCGCCAGGAACCCGTACCCCGGGTGGATCGCCTGCACGTCGGCGATCTCCGCCGCGCTGATGATCCGCGGGATGTTCAGGTACGACTCGGCGGGCGGCCCCTCCCCGATGCAGATCGCCTGGTCGGCCAGCTGCAGGTACGCGGCGTCCCGGTCGGCCGTCGAGTACACGCACGCCGTCTGGATGCCCAACTCCTTGCACGCCCGGATGATGCGGAGGGCGATCTCGCCGCGATTGGCAATGAGGATCTTTGAGAACATGAGAGGGGTCAGTCGTCCGTTGTCAGTTGTCCGTCGCGGGAGGTGACGCGGTCCACGGGCACCGCGCGTCACTCGTGCCTGCCGCTTGCGGCTTAGCGCCTACAGCTTACTTCCCCCCGCGTCTCATCACACCTTCGGCACCAGGTGCGAGAAGTGATGCGCACTGTGGATCAGGTGCAGCTTCAGGATCTCGTCGTTCGACAAGTTCCCGAACAGCCGGTGCGTCGCGAACTCGCCCGCGAAGGCCTTAAGCGCCTCGTTCGTCTCCAGAAACTCGTCCACCGCCGAGGCCGGCACCTCCGCCGGCGGCCGCACCATCTCCGGCGCCTCGATGCCCGACGGCACCATTTCCGATTCCATCACCTGCAACAACATCGGCCGCGCCGCGTCGTGCTGCGGCGTGTTCGGCGACCGGTGCCCCGGCCGCATCATCGACCGCATGATCCGGTTCAAGTGCCAGCACGCCTGCTCGAGCGACCACGTCCCGCACCGCTCGTACCCGTGCTCGCGCAGCCGCCGCACGTCGGCGTTCAGTTCGTCGAGGTTCGCATACCGGAGGTGTCTTCGGCTCGGCATCGGCGTCAGCTCGGCTTGACGAGATAAAGAGGCGTCCCGAACTCCACCGTCTGGCCGTTGGTCACCAGCACCTTGGCGATCGTCCCGCTCACCTCGGCCTTGATGTTGTTGAACACCTTCATCGCCTCGATGATGCACACGTCGGTCTCGTCGCGCACCACCGTCGACCCGACCGACACGAACGGCTTGGCCTCGGGCGTCGCGGCGGCGTAGAACGTGCCGACCATCGGGCTCTTGATCGGGACCAGCCCGGCCTCGTCGTTGCCCGCCGCGGGGGCGCTGCCGCCCGCCGGCGCCGCGGGCGGTTGGGCGTACTGCACCGGTGCGTGCGCCGCCTGCTGCATCGCTGGGCCGGCCATCATCACTGGGGCCACCGCCCCGCGCTTCAGGATGATCCGCCGGCCGCTGTCGCGCAGATCGACCGTGTTCAGGTCGTTGCTCGACATCAGGTCGACCAGTTGCTTGAGAAACCCGACGTTCATCGGCCCCGCGGGCCCGCCGGTCGCCGCCGGGGTCGATCCCGTCTTCGGCTTCGCCGGCGCCTTCAGTTTGCGCTTCTTTTCGCTCAAAGTGTCATCCTCGATCAGGCTTGAAAGTCCCCTTGGCGACCCGCGGACGGTCACGAACTGGTGCCCCGCGCGCCCGCCCCGTTGTAACACCCCGCGCAAAAACCGCACCGATCGTCCGCCGGCCTACTCGATATGGTTCCCCTCCAGGGTCTTGTCCAGGCTCGACAGCACCTCGCACCCGCTGTGGGTGATCAGCACGTCGTCCTCGATCCGCACGCCGCCCACGCCCGGGATGTAGATCCCCGGCTCGACGGTCACGACCATCCCCGGCCGCAACTCTTCCTCGCCACCCGTCTTACGCATCGACGGCAGCTCGTGAATCTCGCGCCCCAGGCCGTGGCCCAGGCCGTGGCCGAACTCCGCCCCATAGCCGCCCTTTTCGATCACGTCCCGGGCGACCCGGTCGGCCTGCATCGTCGTCACGCCCGGGCGCAGAAAGTTGATCGCCGCCAGCTGCGACTCGTAAACCAGCTTGTAAACGTCGCGGATCCGGTGCGAGACGTGCCCGACCATGAACGTGCGGGTCAGGTCAGAGCAGTAGCCGTTCAGAATCGCGCCCCAGTCGATCAGGCAAGGCTGGTCCTTCTCGATCTCCGTCTTGTCGTCGCTCGGGCGATAGTGGGGCAGCGCGGAATTCGTCCCCGTCGCCACGATCGGCGGGAACGACACGTTCGACGCCCCTCGGCTCCGCAACTCGAACGTGATCAACCCGGCCAAGTAGTTTTCGGTCTGTCCCGGCTTGATCTGGTCTCGGATGGCGTCGAACGCCTCTTCGGCCAGTGCGACCGACTTGCGGATCAAGTCGATCTCGTGATCGTCCTTGACCTTACGGATGTTCTGCATCACGTTCTCGAGCCCGATCAGCTCGGGCGGACGCCCGTCCTTCAAGTCCTTCCCCGCTTTTACCAGCGCGTCCAGTTGGCCCACCGTCGTGTAGTTCGCCTCGAACCCCACGCGCTTGAGCGGATTGGCCTTGAACACCTGGGCGACGGCGTCGGACATCTTCGCGTCGCGCATCGAGATCGTCAGCCACCCCGCCTCGATCTGGGCCTGCTCCCGGTAGCGGAAGTCGGTGACGAGGAACAGATCCTTGTGCGTGATCAGGCCGACCGAGTCTTCGCCGGTGAAGTTGGTCAGGTAATGGAGATCGGGCGGGTGGGTCAGGAGGATCCCGTCGAGCCCGAGTTCCTTCATCGCGGCCCGGACGGCCTTCTGACGCACCTTGAGGTACGCCTTGGGTTTGACGGAGACGGTGGTTGGCATGGAAGGGGAGCCTGAGAGACGTGGCCGGGGGCCGCCCGGGTGCCCCGGGCGGATTGACATCCGAAAAGTGGTCGCAGAGTATAAGGGCAATCGGGCGGTGTCAACGGATGTCGCGGGCGCGCCCCCGGACGTGACGCCGTCCTCATTCGCCAGTAAGACAAGGACTTACGGCGCACGCGTCGACCCGGATCGTCCGCCCGCGCCGCCCGGCGCACCTTGACTGAGAAAGTGACCATCCACTAACGTTGTGTAACCTGGGGGCGCGTAAGACGTAGAAGGTTGGAACCGAATTCACGCGCCGGCGACCTGACGATACGGACGGGAGCCGCGCCGGCCATCGCTGCCATGACGTGCGGCGGTTTTCGAAACAGGGCGAGGGAACCCGCGATGAACAGCGAGGCAGCAGACCAACCCACCCCGGCCGCCACACCGGACTCCGCCGCGCTGGCCCCCACGGCCCGGCGGTGCATCCCCTGGCGCGCGATCCGCAAATGGACCCGGCGGACGCTGATGGCGATCATCGTCGGCGCGACCCTGGCCATGGGCTTCGGCATGCCCCCGGCGGACGCGGTCAAGATGCGGCTGTTCAGCGACGCCGTCGTCCGCTGGCAAACCAACCCCGACTTCCGCAAGGTGCAGGTCGAGTACGTCGAGCTCGGCTCCGACGCGATGCGAACCAAGACCGCGTTCGTCGACACGACCACCGGCATCATGGCCCTGCGGTCGCTCCCGTTCCTGCCCAAGGAGCTGGCGGTGAACGAGAGCTCGCTCCGCCACTACCAGAACTTCACGCGCGGCCCGCTGTCGGCGTACCTCCACCTGACGACCGAGCAGGGGGTCGCCGACACGCTCAAGATGCTCAAGCCGCTGGGCGAGAAGGCCAACCTGACCGACCAGGACGTGGTCGACTTCCTGTCTCAGTACAAGATGGATTGGCCGGTCGTGAAGGACGCCGGGTCGATCCAGGGCGTGCGCGCCCTCGTCCGCGACATCGACCCGGGCCGCGGGTTCGAGGTCATGGAGAACCTGCGCGTCCTGTTCGACCGGCAGATCTCGGCCGTGCTGTCGGCCCGCACGCACGAGCAACGGGTGCACGCGATCGCCGAGTTGCTGAAGGCGACCGACACGTGGTGGGCGCGGGCGGTGATCGACACGTCCAACAAGCTGACCGGCCCGCGGTTCGACGTGTTCGCGCGCTCCGGCAACCCCGTCGAGGTCGCGCAGGCGCTCAGGGAGATCGTCGACGGGGCGAACTCGCGCGACATGTACGTCGTCGGCGGGTACGTGCTGATCCTGCTCCGGCCGGAGATCCAGAAGGTCGCCGCCGAGCTCGGCTACCCGACCGACCCGGCCGCCATGACGCCCGCCCAGCAGAAGGACGTCTGGGCCCGCCTCGACGACCGCATCCGCGAGACGAACTACGAGCTCTGGCGCGTCAAGCAGGTGAACGACTGGCTCAACGGCATGTGGGCCCAGGTCTACGGCTCGGTCTACGCATCCGTCATCGGCCCGACGCTGGCGATCCGCGACGCGTGCCAGGTCCTCGGGCCGCTCATGTTGCTGTCGTGGGTCGGATTCGTCATGCTCAAGCGCCGCGCCGGCGAGGACGAGCCCGCGGCGGCGCCTGCCCCCGAACCCCTCCCGGCGGCGTAGAGTTTCAACAACCCGGTCACGCCGGAGGCGACGCCCCGGATCCGTTAAACGCGGTGACTCTCATCGATCGGAAAGGCGGAGCACGATGCGCGCGAACGGTCAACGATTCGGCGGGCGAAGTCGCGGGACGACGTGGGCGGACGTGATCGCGGTCGTCGCGCTGCTGGCGATGATCGGCACGCTCGTCGGCCACGGGGGCGGCAAGGCCCGCGAGAAGGCCAACCAGGTCAAGTGCCAGTCGAACCTGCGCCAGATCTGCACGTCGATCATCATGTACGCGAACGACAACAAGGGTGCGTTCCCGCGGGCGCGATACACGCCCGACGCGCCGCTCGCGTCGTACACGGGGGAAGCCGGGACCGACCCGCTCGGCCTGGCCGGCTCAGGCACGCCGCCCACGGTCAACGACGTGACCGCGGCGCTCTTCCTCCTGATGCGCGTCCAGGAACTTACGCCCGAACTCTTCATTTGCCCGTCCTCGAGCTACGACAAGGACGATTTCGGCGGCGGGACGAATACCTCGATGACGCGCGCGAACTTCAAGTCCGCCAGGAACACGCTGAGCTACGGCCTGGCCAGCCCCTACCCGACCGCCACGGCGGTCGCCGCGGGGTACAAGTGGAATCACACGCTCGGGGCCGACTTCGCGATCATGGGGGACCTCAACTCCGGCGCGGCGGTGCTGAAGACGCTGACCCTGACGTCGCCCGCCGCGGACATGCAGAAGGCCAACACGCGGAACCACGACGGCCAGGGGCAGAGCGTCGGGTTCGGCGACGGGCACGTCGAGTGGGCGCAGACGCCGTTCGTGGGCATGAACAAGGACAACATCTACACGGTGTCCAGTGGCCGGGTCGACGGGGGCACGAGCGCGGTGATCGAGGGGAACCCGTCGTGGGCCGGCGACACCGTGCTCCTGCCGGTGATGGTCGTCGACTCGAGCGCCGGCGGCGCCGCGGGCGGGACGGGTTCGACGGTATTGATCGTCGGCGGCGTCGTGCTGCTGCTGGCGATCGGCGGGGTGATCCTATTCGTCGCGCTGCGTAAGAAGCCGGCCGTCGCCGGGGCCGGCGCGTACGTCCCGCGCGCCTACGCACAGGCGGCGCCCCAGCGATCGGACGACGGCGCCCCGCGCGGCCCCGGCCCGCCCCCGCTCCCGCCCCTATGACGGCGATCGCGGCGCGGGGTAGAATGCCGGGCGCAGTGCCGAACGAGAACCCTGGCCCCCCGCGCGTGGCGGCCGCAACTCGGAATGGTGGTGCGCGATGCGAACGAACGATCGGTCGAACGGGCGGAACCGCGGGACGACGTGGGCGGACGTGGTCGCGGTCGTCGCGATGCTGGGGATGATCGGCGGGGTCACGCTGCAGGCCGCCTCCCGCTCCCGGGAGACGGCCGGCCGGGTCAAGTGCGGCTCGAACTTGCGCATGCTCGGCCAGGCGCTGTTCATGTACGCCAACGAGAACAAGAACGCGTTCCCGCGAACGCGGTACACGCCCGACGCGGCCCTGACCGCCTACACCGGCGAGGCCGCGACCGACCCCTTCGGCAACGGCTCCGGCACGCCGCCCGACGTGAATGACACGACCGCGCCCCTCTTCCTGCTCGTCCGCACCCAGGAACTGACCGCGGACATGGTCATCTGTCCGGCCACCGGGTACGTCAGGGACGACTACGGCGGCGGCACGAACGCGGCCCACAACCGTTCGAACTTCAAGTCGACCCGGAACACGCTCGGCTACAGCTACGCGAACCCCTACCCGAGCGCGGCGGCGGTGCAGAAGGGGTACAAGATGAACTTCACGCTCGGCGCCCAGTTCGCGATCACCGCGGACATGAACCCGGGCGGCGCCGCGCTGACCTCGCTCACCCTCTCGTCCCCCGCGTCGGCGATGCAGAAGGGGAACACGCGGAACCACGGCGGCGACGGCCAGAACGTCGGGTTCGCCGACGGGCACGTCGAGTGGCTGACGACGCCGTTCGTCGGCGTGCGGAAGGACAACATCTACACGGTCTCGAGCGGCATGGTCGACGGCGGCACGAGCGCCGTGATCGAGGGCAGCCCGTCGTGGGCGGGGGACAGCGTCCTGCTGCCGGTGATGACCGTCGACCCGGGCGTCGCCTCCGCCTCCGGCCCGTTCGGGCCGGCGGTGCTCATCGTGGGCGGCGTCGTGCTCCTGGCGGTCGTGGGCGTGATCCTGTTCTTCGTGATGCGGAAGAAGCCGCAGCCCGCGGGCGCCGGGGCGTACGACCCCGGCGCGTACGCGCCGCCGCAAACTCCAGGGGGTTACGCCCCGCCGCCGCCGCAACTGCAGCAGCCGGGCGCGGCGCCGCGGCGGCCGGGACCTCCGCCGCTGCCGCCGCAGCAGTGAATGACGGGCCGGGTTCACTTCGAAAGAGAGCCTCACATGCGCCGGCGCATCGGACGAGCGCGGGACGGCCGCCGACAGGCGTTCACGTTCACCGACCTCGTCGTCTGCCTCATCATGGCGGCGCTCATCCTGGCCATGGGCGTCAACGCGGTGCACAAGGCACGCGACGGTGGCCCGCGGACCCAGTGCGCGTCGGTGTTGCGCCAGATCGGCACGGCGATGGTGCTGTACGCCAACGCGAACAACGGGGCGTTCCCGCGGACGCGGTACGCGCCGGGCCCGACCGTCGCGTTCGCCCAATACACCGGCGCGTCGGCCGCCGACCCCTTCGCGCCCGACGGCCCGCAGCCGAACGACGTGACGGCCAGCCCGTACCTCCTGCTCCGCACGCAAGGCCTGCCGGCCTACGCGTTCATGTGCCCGTCCACGACCACGATCGAGCCCGCGCCCGAGCCCCTTCTGGCGGCGTCGAACTTCGCCGGCGGGCGATACCTCGCGTACGGCTTCGCAGTCATGTATCCCGACGCGGCCGCCGTGCGCTCGGGCTACAAGTGGGACAGCACGCTCAACGCCGACTTCGCGATCGGCGGCGACATGAATTCGGGCGACCCGGCCCTTTCGACCCTCACGCCCACCTCGCCCCGCGACCAGATCGAGCGCGCCAACTCCCGGAATCACGGCGGACAGGGGCAGAACGTCCTGTTCGGGGACGGCCACGTCGAGTGGGCCGACACCCCGTTCGTCGGAGTGAACAAGGACAACATCTACACGACCGTCCTGCCGCCGACCGGCAATCATTTCCCACCCCAAACCAGTGCGACGATCGTCGGCCCCCCGGGCTGGCGCGGCGACACCGTGCTCCTCCCGATCGCAACGGTCGACCCGGGCAGCACTCACCGGCCCGAGAAGAGTTCTTGGACGTCCCCGATAGTCATCGGTGCGAGCGTCGTATTGGTCGTGGCGACAAGCGTGATCACGTATGTCGCGAGGCGCCGAAAGGCTGCGGTCCGCGACTAGGGCCATATCGCGCGCCGTCTGCAAGCCCCCCTCGCAATGGCCGTGGCAGTCGCTTCGCGTCGTCGCGGATTTCTTCCCGACAGACCCGAAAAGCCGCTCGAACGCTCTATACAGGGGCGTTCGCCGGACTCACTCGAAATCGAACGTCCCGCGGGAGACACCCAACTGACTAAGCACCCGCAGCGACCGCACCGCCTGCCCCCCGTCCGCCCGGCCCGCGATGACATCGGCGTACCGGTCGAGCAGGCCGGTCGTCTCGGCCGCGTCTTGCCGCAACAGCTCAAGCCGGAAGACCCGCACCCCCAGCTCGCGCATCTTCGGAACCAACTCGGCCGCGCTTTGCGCGGTCGCGTTGAACACCGTATTCCGGCATCCGACGTCGGCGATCAGCGGGTGCTGTTTGCCCGTGCGGTCGCGCAGGTCGACGCGGTGGACGTCGCACGGTCGGCCGCAGTCGCGGTAGTCCTTGCCGGTCGACAGCGTGTGGCAGAACACGCAATGCTCCATGTGGAACATCGGCATGTGCTGGTGGATGACGGCCTCGAACAGCGCCGGCGAGACGCGGCCGAGCATGGCCGACAGTTGCCGCCAGTTCAGGTCGTACCCGGGGACGAGGCGCCGCAGCCCGGCCGCGTGATACAGGCCCGCCGTCAGCTCGTTGGTCACGTTCAGCGAGTAATCCCCCAACAGCGGGATGTGCGGGAATTCCTCGGCGAAAAGCGACAGGCCCGCGAGGTTGCGCACGAGCAGGGCGTCGGGCCCGTGGGCGGCGACCTGCCGCAGCAGACCCTCTTCGGACGGCTTGATGACGCGCGTGGTCGCCAGCGCGATCGGCAGGTTGTTCTCGCGCGCGACGGCGACCGCGTCCTTGTACTTCCGCACGTCCTCGAAATCGCAATAGACGGTGTCGAGGCGGACCGTGGGCGACCACGCCGCGACCGCGGCGAGTTGGTCGAGCGAACGGCACAGCACTGTCATCGCCACGTCGTCCGCCGGCGCATCGGGAGGGCGAGGCTCCGTCCGAGCCGCGGGGGCACCCCGCGGAATCGCCTCGCCGACCTCGATCTCCCGCACCTCCGCCCGCAACCGCTCCAGCGCATCCGCCTCCGCGATCTCAACTCCGCCCGCCTTCGCCCGCGCCGCGAGCAGCGCTTCCACCGCCTGCCGCCGAAGCTCGTTCAACACCGACTTGGGCGCCATGACCGGCTCGAGCGGCTCCGCCGTCACGCCCGCGAGCTCGAACGGCGTATCGCCGAGCCGCGCGAGCTGATCCCGCAGCGCTTCGACCGTCAGCAGGTGCTTCTGCGCCCGCACGAGCGGCTGGGCAGACTCAGCGGAACCCGACACGCCGCCCGCGTCGGTCAACGTCAACCGAATCGGCCGATCGAGCCTGGCCTCGACGTGTGCAGTGACCGGCACCCGCCGGGCGACCACGTCACGCGAATACGACTGCTCGAGCTGCTTGCGCACCTCCGGGTCGTCCGTCTTCCAGACGATCGCGCCGCGGGCGACGTGCTCCAAGGCGATCGCGTCCCGGCCGAAGGTGATTTCGACGCGCGCGTTCGCCGACCCCGCGCCGCGCGGCCCGCCCTTGCCGCGGAACACTTCGTAAATTCGTCCGCCCTGTTCCGGCTCGCCCGGCCGCCCCTCGTCGAACACCACGCCGTCCCCCGGCTTCAGCGAAACCTGCTCGGCGGCGATCGTCATCCGGCCGTTGGTGCTGACCGGGTCCAGGTCGACCAGCACACCGTGCCGCGTGACCCCGGCAACGCTCCCGATGCGGATCCCCCGCGACTTGGGAAACAACGCCGGCACGAGCTCCGAATGATCCACTCCGTCCAGAAACCCGTGCGTAAACCCCCGGCTGAACGTCTGGGCGAGGTTGCGTTTCTGGGTGTCGGAAATGCGGTACGTAGGGTGGGCTCTGCCCACCGATCGCGCGAGCACGGTGGGAGCGCGATCGGTGGGCAGAGCCCACCCTACGAGGGCCGCGTCCAGCGCCGCCCGGTACGTCTGCGTCGTCGCCGCGACGTACTCGGCCGACTTCAGCCGTCCTTCGATCTTGAAGCACGACACGCCGACCTTCACCAGGTCGTCGACCAGGTCGTACGCCGCCAGGTCCTGCGGGCTAAGGAGGTACGCCTTGTCGCCGATGTCCTTCTCGACGCCGTCGACGATCAGCTCGTACGGGAGCCGGCACGCCTGCGCGCACTGCCCGCGGTTGGCCGACCGCCCCCCGAGTGATTCGCTCGTCAGGCACTGCCCGGAGTACGCGACGCACAGCGCCCCGTGTACGAACACCTCGAGCGGCACGTCCGTCTGCCCGGCGATCGTCGAAACGTCCTTCGCCGACAGCTCCCGCGCCAGCACGACGCGCCGGACGCCGAGCCGGCGCTTGACGAACTCCACCCCGCGCGGCTCGGTCAGCGTCATCTGCGTCGACCCGTGGACGTGCAGCCCGGGCGCGAGCCGGCGGATCAATCGCGCCAGACCCAGGTCCTGCACGATCACCGCGTCCACCCGCGCCGCGGCGATCTTGCCGAGCAGCTCCGCCGCCGGCTCCAACTCGTCCGAGAAGATCAGGACGTTGAACGTCAGGTAGCCCTTGACGTTGTGGGAGTGCAGGTACTCCATCACCCGCGGGAGCTCTTCGTCCGTGAAATTGTGGGCGCGGTGGCGGGCGTTGAACGTCTCGAGCCCGAAATAGACCGCGTCGGCCCCGTTGGCGACGGCCGCGCGCATCGCGGCCCAATCCCCTGCGGGGGACATCAACTCCGGACGGGCACGCTGGATTTGGGTGGTATTCGACATGAAGCGAACCCGGCAGTATACGCGCGACCGACCGCGCGAACCACCGGGTTCAGTAACACGACGAAACTCGAATCAGGGTTCGCTTTACGGTGTCCCGCCCTTGCCTTCCGTGCGCGGGTGGCGTTTTTGCTGGGGGTCGTGGATGTCGGTCGGGGCCTGGTCCCAGCCGGTCGGCTCCTCGTCGTGCATCGAATGGTCGACCGGCTCGGGCGGCGGCAGGCTTCCCGGCTGTTGCGTCGCGGGATGGCCGGGTTGATTCGCGGTGGCCCCGAGACGGGCTCCGTCGTCTTGGCCGTTGATCTGCCTATCCCCCGGCTGCCGGTTGCC
>DASPKW010000299.1:0-2151 GCA_035627895.1 Tepidisphaeraceae bacterium
GCGATGCCCACGACCGCCCCCTCAGCGACCGCCGAGGCCCTCCCGCTCAGTCCCGCCGACCCCACCGGCCGGCGCACCCGGTACCGCTGGGTCATCCTCGGGCTGATCTTCGCCGGCACGACGATCAACTACGTCGACCGCCACGTCCTGAACATCCTCGGCCCGTACCTCCAGAACCTGTACTCGATCAGCAAGATCGAATGGGGGTACGTCGGGGCGGCGTTCGCCTGGTCGTACGCGTTCGGGCAGGTCATCAGCGGGGCGTTCCTCGACAAGGTTGGGATCAGGCTTGGGTACCCGCTCGGACTCGCCCTGTGGAGCCTGGTCTCGATCCTCCACGCGGCCGCGGTCGGGCTCGGCACCTGGGTCGGGGGCGGGCTGTACGCGTGGTTCGGCATCGCCGTCGGCGGGGCGGCGGTCGGGTTCATCCTCATGCGCGCCCTCCTCGGGCTGACCGAGGGCCCGAACTTCCCGGCGGCCACCAAGACGCTGTCGGAGTGGTTCCCGAAAAAAGAGCGCGCGCTCGCGATGGGGTGGGTCAACGCCGGCACGAACATCGGCATCCTGATCGCGCTGCTGATCGTCGAGCCGATCACGTCGCGGTTCGGGTGGCAGTGGGCGTTCGTCGTCAGCGGCGCGCTCGGATTGTTCTGGCTGACGTTCTGGATCCCGCTCTACCGCCGCCCGGCCGACCACCCCCGCGTGTCGCCCGCCGAGCTCGCGTACATCAATTCCGACCGGGCCGAGCCGGCGACCCCGATCCGCTGGCGCGCCCTCCTGACCTACCGCCAGACTTGGGCGTTCGCGATCGCCAAGTTCATCACCGACGCCATGTGGTGGTTCTACATGGTCTGGTTCGCCAACTTCCTGTACGACCGGTACGGCCTCGACCTGAAGCGCATCGGCCTCCCGCTGATCACGGTCTACCTGATCGCCGACGTGGGCAGCGTCGCGGGCGGGTGGGTCAGCTCGACCATGATCCACCGCGGCTACACGGTCAACCGCGCCCGGAAGACGGCGCTGTTCCTGTGCGCGCTGCTCGTCGTCCCGATCATGTTCGCGGCGATGCCGGGCAAGGACTGGATCTGGGTCTCGGTCATCCTCCTGGGGCTGGCGACCGCCGGCCACCAGGGGTTCAGCTCCAACCTGTTCACGCTCGTCTCCGACACGTTCCCGCGCCGGGCGTGCGGCAGCGTCGCCGGGCTCGGCGGCTTCTTCGGGTACATCGGCGGGGCGCTCTTCTCCGCGATCACCGGCTACGTCCTGACCTGGACCGGGAACCAGTACGGCGGGCTGTTCTTCGTCGCCGGCGTGGCCTACCTGGTCGCGCTGCTCATCATCCACCTCCTGATGCCGCGGCTCGAACCCGCGAACATCGACGACATCGTCCCCGGGGCCGTCCCCGCCTGACCCCCATGTTCGACCTGACCGACAAGATCGCCGTCGTGACCGGCGCCGGATCCGGCATCGGCGCCGCGATCGCCCGCGCGCTCGCCCGCCACGGCGCGCTGGTCTACATCGCCGAGGTCAAGCCCGAGGCGGGCGAGGCGGTCGCCGCCGAGATCGTCGCGGAAGGAAAGCTCGCCCGCGCCGTCGCGCTCGATATCGCGGATGCCGCCGCGGTCCGCGCCGCCGCCGCCGCGATCCTCGCCGAGCACGGTCGGTGCGACGTCGTGGTGAACAACGCCGGGATCGGCTCCGTCGGCACCGCCCTGACCACCACCGAGGCCGACCTGGACCGGCTGTGGCGCGTGAACGTCAAGGGCACGATGTTCGTCACGCAAGCCTTGCTGCCCAACATGGTCGAGCGCCGGCAAGGCTCGATCGTCAACATCGCCTCGATCGGCGGCGTCACCGGCGTGCGCGACCGCTTCGCCTACTGCACGACCAAGAGCGCCATCGTCGGCATGACCCGGTGCGTCGCCGTCGACTACGCCGAGCACCGCGTCCGCTGCAACGCGATCTGCCCCGGTCGCGTCGAGACTCCCTGGGTCGCCCGGCGGATCAGCGAGTACCCCGACCCGAAGAAGGCCTACGAAGACATGGCCTCGACCCAACTCCTCAAACGCATGGGCACCCCCGACGAGGTCGCCGCCGCCGCCCTCTACCTCGCCAGCGACGAGGCCGCCTTCGTCACCGGCTCGACGCTCA
>DASPKW010000300.1:0-6194 GCA_035627895.1 Tepidisphaeraceae bacterium
GGTGCGGGCGAGCGAGCAGTACGGGGCGGTCAGCCAACCGATGTTCTTCCTCGGGGCGGCGGGGAACGACACGCTGATCTCGACGACCGGGGACGACGCGCTGATCGGGTCGACCGACAACGACGTGATCGTTGCGAGCAAGGGCAACAACTACCTGGACGCCGGGCCGGGTGCGGACAAGACCTTCTCGGGTGTGGGGAACGACACGATCCTGGGCGGGGGCGGGGGCGATTACATCCTCGACGCGGGCGGGACGAACACGATCAACGCGCCGGGCGTGACGGTCGTGAAGGCGGCGATCCCGGCGACGATCGCAGGCGTTCCGCAGTGGAGCGGTGGCGTGGCGACGCCCGCGCCGACGCCGGTGCCCACGCCCGTCCCGCAGCCGCCGCCGACCACTCCTCCGGTCACGCCCGGGCAGACGGCCAACGGCGGCAGTTCGAAGTTCGTGATCGGCGTGTGGAGCCAGTCGCCGTGGCGGCTCGCGTCGTGGAAGGCGCGCGGGATCAACACGGCGATCGGGTACGAGTCGATGGGCGGGACCGTCTCGGTCGACCAGTTCAGCCAGTACGCGCAGAACGCCGGCCTGATGATGATCCGCCACCCGAACTGGGCGAACCTGGCGGGCGACAAGAAGTGGTCGAACCTGATCGGCTGGATGCACGATGACGAGCCGGACGGGCACGGGACGCCGGCGAGCAAGCTGCAGGCGGACTACGCGAAGATGAAGGCCGCGTGGTCGAACATGCCGGTGATGGTGAACTTCAACGGGTCGACGGTCCTCTGGGGCTACGGGACGACGACGGCGGCCGGGTACCAGGCGTACATGAAGGGCGCGGACTGGATCAGCCAGGACCTGTACCCGATCGCGTCGCACAACCGGCCGAGCGCGCTCGACGCGCCGGGGCTCGCGTCGGCCAAGCTCGCGCAGCTGTCGGGCGGGAAGCGGCAGATCGCCGTGATCGAGGCCGCCGACATGGAGCTCCCCAACCCGCGCGGGGATTACCCCGGCGTGACGGCCGACCAGTTCCGGGCCGAGGTGTTCAACGCCGTGATCGCCGGCGCGACCGGGATCGTCTACTTCCCGCAGCGGATCGGGAAGGGCTTCTTGTGGGAGAACATGACGCCCGCCGTCGAGGCCGAGATGGTCAAGACCAACGGGCGGCTCGCGCGGCTGGGCGACGCGATCATGTCGGCGATGAACCCGGCGGGCGTGAAGGTGGCCGCCGACAACGCGGCGCTGAAGGTCACCTGGCGCAAGCACGGCGGGAAGACCTACATGATCGTGTTGAACAACTCGGCCGCGACGGTCAGCGGCAAGCTGACCGCGACCGGCGTGACGGCGAACACGACGGCGACCGTCGACGGCGAGGGCCGGTCGGTCGCGGTGAAGAACGGCCAGATCGCGGACACGTTCAAGCCGTACGAGGCGCACGTGTACGTGGTGTGAGGAGACTGAAACCGAAAAGACGAAAAACGTAAAGCGGGTCTGCTTCTTTACGTCTTTTCGTTTTTCGTCTTTCGTTTTCCACCGGCATGTGGGGTAAAGCAGCCGCGGGATCCGCACGGGTCCCGCGGTTTTTCCTTTGTCGCGCGCAACCGTTTTGCGCTTGCTGAATCAATCGGGCGGGTCTCGCGTTGACTCGGTTCGGGGGCGACCGATATATACCTAACATAGATAGAACGGATGCCCGGGACGGTCGTGCGTGATTCACGCGGTGAAGCCTTCCGGCAAGCACGGTGGAACCGGAGAAAAACTCGGCGCAGTCAGGGGTGAGGGTCTCGTATGCGCGCATTCGTCGTGAGCGAAACGCGCGTCGGGCTCGCAGGGTCTCGGTGCGCGCCTGGTATCGGATAACGCACCGGAAAGCCCACGGAACTTGTTCCGTGGGTTCCGCAGTTCCTCGGGGTACGCGTTCATTAGCGCGCCGGTCGTCGTTCGGAACGGTCGTCATGAAACTCATCTCCTGCCATGACGGAAAGCTCGTCCGCGTCGAGCAAACCATGCTCGGGTCGGGCGGCGGCTTCGTCACCGGCCTAAGCGACCTCGACGCCCTGCTCCCGCCGGGCGGGTTGGCGCGCGGGGCCGTGCACGATGTGCTGTGGGACGACCGGCGCGGGCACCCGCGGCCCGGGGCGTTCGCCGCCGTGCTCGCGCGGGCGGCGGCGCGGTCCCCCGCGCCGGCCGACGACCTCCGTCCCGTCGTCTGGGCCGACCCGCTCGGCGAGTTGTACCCCCCCGCCCTGGTCGCGCTGGGCATCCCGCTGGACCGGCTCTTTTTGCTCCGGGCGGCGGACGCCGACGCGGCCGAGTGGGCGCTGGCCGAGTGCCTGGCGTGCCCGGGCGTGGGGGCGACGGTCGCGCCGGTCGGGCGACTCACGCGCGTCGCCGCCCGCCGCCTACAACTCGCCGCCGAGCGCGGGGGCGGGGCGGGCATCCTGCTCCGGCCCGCGTCGGCGGCGCTGGGGCCCGGGGCCGAGCACGCGGCGACCACCCGCTGGCTCGTCACCCCCGCACCCGGGCGCAGAACCGTGCAACGGTGGAAGATCGAATTGATTCACGGTCACGGAGGACGTCCCCATGAGCCCGTTTACCTGGAGTTGACCCGTGGACACGACGACGACGGACACATCGGACTGGCTTGCCGGCGAGTCGAAACTGATCGCGTGCGTGCGCCTGACGCAGTGGGCCATCGACCGGCTCCGCCGGCGGCGGGATAGGGGGAAAAACGAAAAACGTAAAGACGTAAAACGTAATGAGGAGAACGCTCCTCCGGCGCCAACGCCCCCTTTTATTAATAGCCGCCGGGCTTGCCCGGCGCGTCCCGAGGCGCCGCAAGTTCAAACCCCGTCGTCAGGTCGCGCGATCCCGGAATCCCGCCGCGAAATCCGGTCCGCCGCCCTGTGCCAAGTCGACCGAACGGGATCGAACCCCGCGTTCCCCGGAGGCGGGTTCGGCCGGCGCGCGCCGCTGCACGCCGGGATCGCGAACCTGGTGAAACGAACCGAAACCCAGGCAGACAAGAATGTCTGCCCCACCGATGCCACAACGCCGCCGATCGTGCTGACGCGCACGGTCGCCGAGCGGCAACTCGTCGTCGGCGCGTGCGACGCCGCCCGGGCCGCGGGCGTGCGCGGCGGGATGACCCTCGCGCAGGCCCGGGCGCTCTGCCCCGGCCTCACGCACGCCGACCACGACCCGGCCGGCGACGCCAGGGCGCTCGAGGCCCTGGGGCGGTGGCTCATGGCCCGATTCAGCCCGACCGTGCAGTGCGGTACGGACGACCCCGAAGGCCGGGTCGGCCTGTTCGTCGACGTGAGCGGGACCGGACGATTGCTCGGCCCGCCCGAACAAGTCGCCGAACAGATCGTCCGCGCGCTGCGCCGCATGCGCGTCACGGCGCGCGTCGCGGTCGCGCCGACCCCGGGCGCGGCGTGGGCACTGACCTTCCGAGAGCCGACGAAAGCCCACGGAACTCGTTCCGTGGGTTCCGCACCCGACACGTGCACCGTCGTCTCCACGCGCGACCTTTCGACCGCGCTCGCGCCCCTCCCCGTGTGTGGGTTGCGCATCGACACGACCACGCTCGCCACCCTCCACCACCTCGGCATCGATACGGTCGGACGCGTGTTGGCCCTCCCCCGCGACATGCTCCCCGCGCGCTTCGGCCCGGCGCTCGGGTGGCGGCTGGACCAGGCGCTGGGCCGGGCCGCCGAGCCGCTCGTCCCGCTCGTGTACCAGTCGCCGGTCGAGGCGGGCGTGGATTTCGACGGCGTGATCGACTCACTCGAGGCGCTCTGGGCGTCGTTCCGCGAGTTGATCGACCGCGTCGTCGCCGACCTGACGCGCCGTGGCGCCGGCGCGCGTAAATTGCTCATCACGTTCTGCCGGCCCTACGCCCCGGCCGTCGAGAAGACGATCGAGCTCTCGACCCCCTGCCGCGACCCGCGCGTCCTGTTCAACCTCGTCCGGTGCGCGATGGAAACAGTCGGGGAAATCGGGGGACGCAAGCGCAAGCGGTTCAAAGTGCTCGGCGAGCCCGCTTCAGCGGGCGGGTCGCGCCAGCGATCCACCCCCTCGCATCCGCAATCCTCCGTTTCGCACCAAGGGCCTCCGTTGCGCCCCTCGGCCCCACTTCACCTCGACCCCACCGGCTTCGTCCCCAGCGGCTTCGTCGGCCTGCGCCTCGCCGTCCCCGCCCACGAGCGCACGGTCGACGCGCAAACATCCCTCACCGGCGAGGACGACGACGCCGGCGGCCTCGAGGCCCTCGCCCGCCTCACCGAGCGCCTGACCGTCAAGCTCGGCGACGGCGCGCTCGTCGCCGTCGACCCCGTCGAGTCCTACATCCCCGAACGCGCGTTCAAACCATCGCGGATCGCGGATCGCGGATCACGGATTGAAAAGCGCACGCTGCGCTCGCCGAAAGCCAAGCCTCGAAAATCCGCAGTCCGCATTCCGCAATCCGAGATCGTCCCGACCCATGAGCCCGCCCACCGCCCGCTGCTCCTTTATCCCGTGCCGCGCGAGGCCCGGGTGATGGTGCGCCCGTCGCACGACCTCGACGGCGCGCCGATCTCGTTTGCCCTCGACGGCCGGCACCGGCGGATCGTCCACGCCGTCGGCCCCGAGCGCCTCGCCGGCGCGTGGTGGCTCGGCCGCGACAAGACGCGCGACTACTTCGACGTCGAGGACGACGCCGGCCGCCGCTGGTGGCTCTTCCGCGTCGCCCAAACCTCCCGCTGGTTCGTGCACGGCGAATTCGAGTGAGGCGGTTGAACCACGGAGGGCACGGGGGGCACGGAGGGCACGGAGAAGAAGGTGGAACCGCAGATGAACGCGGATTCACGCAGATCAAGAGAAGCGAGCCAAGGACGCTCGCTACCCTCCGTCCTCATCCGTGCCCATCCGTGCCGATCCGTGGCTGACATTCTGATCCGCGTTCATCCGCGTTCATCTGCGGTTCCAACTCTTCTCCGTGGTCTCCGTGCCCTCCGTGGTTCATCGCCAATGCCCGAGACCCCGAACATCAAGTCGCGCGAGCTCCCCGAGGCCCCGCGGGATACCCGGCCGGCGCCCGTCGCGTACGCCGAGCTCGACGTGACCACCAACTTCTCGTTCCTCCGCGGCGCGTCGCACCCGGACGAGATGGTCTTCCGCGCCGCCGAGCTGGGGTACCGCGCGGTCGCGATCACGGACCGCAACTCGCTCGCCGGCGTCGTCCGCGCCCACGACGCGGTCCGGCAGGTGCGCGACCAGGGCGGGGTCCCCCCGCGCCTCGTGATCGGCGCGCGGCTAACGCTGGCGGACGGCCCCGACGTCCTCGTCTGGCCAACGGACCGGGCGGCGTACGGGCGGTTGTGCCGGTTGCTCACCGCCGGCAAGCGGCGGGCGGAAAAGGGGGAGTGTTTGTTGTATTTGCAGGATTTGCTCGATCATCAGGAAGGCATGCTCGCCGCCGTCGTCGGAGATACGGAGGGTATCGGGTGTTGGGGATCGGGTGCAGGTAACGCCACGAAGCATTTCGCCTCGCCCGCTTCCCATATCCTACTCCCTACACCCGACACCCTCTCTTTCCCCTCCCTCCGCCTCGTCCGCCCCGCGCTCGCCGTCCTCCGCGACGCCTTCGGCGACCGCCTCTCCCTCGCCGCCGCCGCCCATTACGGGCCCGACGACGTCACGCGCCTTTCGCGCCTCGCCGACCTCGCCAAATGCTTCGACACCCCCCTGCTGGCGACCAATCACGTTCACTACCACGACGCCGCGCGGCGCGAGTTGCAGGACGTCCTCACCTGCGTCCGCCACCTCTGCACGATCGACCAGGCCGGGTACCGCCTGTTCCCAAACGGCGAGCGCTACCTGAAACCGCCCGACACGATGGCCCGCGCGTTCGTCGATTACTCGGCCGCGATCGCACGCGGGCTCGAGATCGCCGAGCGGTGCGCGTTCTCGCTCGACCAGCTCAAGTACGAGTACCCCGACGAGGTAGTGCCGGCGGGCGTCACGGCGATCGAGCATTTGAGACGGCTGGCGTATGCCGGGGCAGTGGAGCGATATGGGGGGGCCGCGGAGGGTATAGGGTATAGGGTGTCGGGTATAGGACAGACCGATTCAACGGTATCTGCTCCCGATACCCTACACCCTATACCCCACACCCTCTCCCCCGACGCCCTCTCCGCCCTCATTCCCCCCC
>DASPKW010000301.1:0-4605 GCA_035627895.1 Tepidisphaeraceae bacterium
GCAGGCGAAGCGGTTCGTGACGATGGTGCAGGACAACAAGGGGAACGCGAAGTTGCCGAAGGCGGTGGCGGACAAGATCGGGGCGCTGCAAGCGGGGGATTTGGTGCGCCTGCACTGGCGGCACGATTACGTGACGCGGACGGAGGGCGGGGGGACGAGCAAGTTCCCCGATCGGCCGATCGTGTCGGTCGAGAAGATCACGCAGGCGGAGGCGGACAAGCTGACGAAGGGGGCGAAAGGTTGAGCGGTCGACAGCCCGCGCACGAAAGAGGCCCGCGGCGCACGCGCCGCGGGCCTCCTGGCTATTCAGAAATCGATTAGCGGCGTCGGCGGGCCAAGCCGATCACCGCGCCGAGGGCGAGCAGCCCTGCCGTCGCGGGTTCGGGCACGGGGTCGCCACTGAGCACGATCGAGTCCAGCCGATTAATCTGGTCGTTGCTGTCCTTGTCGTCGAAAATGTAGAAGCGGAACTCGACAGGACCGGCCAGCCCTTGGAAGGCGTCGCCGAACGTGGTGAGGTCGATGGACCGGGGGTCCAGGACCCCCGAGCCGCCGTTGCCGCCCGCCACGGTCTTCGTGAAGGTGCCGAGGGTCGGGTCGGCCTCGCCGAACCCGCCGACGCTGCTCTTGACCGCGACGGACGCGTTGATCGAGCCTTGGTCGGTCGGCGAGTTGCTCGCCCCGCTGCTGAACGCGAGGGCGGTGAGGTCGTAAGCCACGCCGTTCTGCGGGGTGAACGTGAACCCGACGTAGGTGTTGTTGGTGATTGCCTGCGCTTCGGTAGTGGCCGTGGTCGCGTTGCTGCGCAGGAACAGATTGTTGGAGGTGGCGGAGATCGAACTGCCGGTGGCGACGAGGGCGATGTTGCTGGCGGTGGAACTGGCGTCGGGCTCCGGGTCGGTGGAAGCGGCGGAACCGCCCGTGAAGGCGTATTGGGCGACGACGGCCGCGGGGGCGGTCGAGGGGACGGCTGCGAGGAAGACGGTCAGTCCCGCGGCGACGGCCGCGCGGAGGTAGGTAACGTTCGGCATCTCTCCGGTCTCCACTCTCAGTGATTCACCCTCAGGGGACATTGTACGTCAAGATATACCGCACCGCTTTACTTGCGTTAATGAGCGATTGGCGGATCGAACGTAAATGAGAAGTGGCTGGGGGAGGCGGGTAGGGCAATCACATGAGGCGTAGGTTGGCCATCGGGCTCGCACTGCGCCATGGCCGTTCGAAAGGCCTGCTGGCCGCAACTTGACAGTAAGGGAGGGTGTCCGTACCTTATCCGCCCCTGCGGCGTCGGCGGGCTTTGTCCCGCCGTCGCTTTTTATTACCTCTAGAAGATGCGGCCGCTGCCGTCGGGAGACGGGGGAGCGGTTGGAGCGACTTGCCAGAGGTTAGAGGAGTTCGTCATGCAGCCGGTTCAGAAGATCAGCAAGATGCGCAAGCGTAAGCGTCGTAGCCACCACGCTTTGAAGCCGATTCACTACGTGCGTTGCGCGCAGTGCGCCAGCCCGAAGCTCCCGCACTGCGCGTGCGACAACTGCGGGTTCGTCAACCCGAAGCTTTCGCTGCCGGTCGAGACCGAGCAGGAATAGTTGCGAGTTGCGGGTTGCGAGTTGCGAGCAGGTAGTTAGCGCGACCGTGGCCCGTGGCGGGCAAGGTTCCCCACGGAAGGAGCAAAGCCGGTGCGCGCTGCGGTCGACGTCATGGGTGGGGATCATGCCCCTTCGGCCATCCTGAAGGGGTGTTGGGACGCCGCGCCTTTGCTGGAGGCGGGTGACCGCATCCTGCTGGTGGGGGATGAGGCGGTCATCAGGGAAGGGCTGGCGGGGTCGGGGCTGAGCGACGAGCAGAAGACGTATTACGAGATCGTCCACACGACGCAGGTCGTGGCGATGGACGAGTCGCCGGTCGAGGCGATCCGGGGGAAGCCGGACTCGTCGATTTCCGTGATGTGCAAGCTGGCGGCGAAGGGGCAGGCGGACGTGGTGATCTCGGCGGGGAACACGGGGGCGTGCGTGGCGGCGGCGCAGCTTCGGATGCGGAATTTGGCGGGCGTGAGCCGGCCGGGGATTGCGGTGGCGCTGCCGACGTTCCACGGGCCGGTGGTGATCTGCGACGTGGGGGCCAACATCGCGCCGCAGCCGCGGCACTTGCAGCAGTACGCGATCATGGCGTCGGCGTACGCGGAGGCGGTGCTGGGCGTGCACAACCCGCGCGTCGGGCTGCTGTCGATCGGCGAGGAAGACGCCAAGGGGACGACGGTCGTGAAGGAGTCGCGCAAGCTGCTGCGCGACGAAGAGCAGGTTAATTTCGTCGGCAACGTCGAGGGGCGAGACCTATTTAAGGGCGTGGTCGACGTGGTCGTGTGCGACGGCTTCGTGGGGAACATCGTCCTGAAGTTCACGGAGGGGATGGCCGAGGGGCTGTTCCAGACGATCGTGGCGGAGGTGGAAGAGCACGACCCGGAGCTGCTGTCGAAGCTGGCGCCGGTGATGAAGAGCATTCACGCCAAGCACGACTGGCGGGAGGCGGGCGGGGCACCGCTGCTGGGGGTGAACGGGTACTGCATCATCTGCCACGGGCGGAGCGACGCGCGGGCGATCAAGAGCGCAATTCGGGCGGGGAAGCTGATGTCGGGGAGCGGGATCAACGAGCGGGTGGTGAGCGCGATCGAGAAGAGCGTGCCGTCGGAAGAGGAAGGGGCCTGAGCCCAGACCGACAGGTCTAGATGAGCGCCAAAGCACCCAAGTGGAAGCTCCCCAAGAACTTGGCCAAAGTGGTCGAGGACGAGGGCGGGTCATGGGAAGAGGACCGGTGGGATCCGATCCTCCTGACGGTGATAGGCGGAACGGTGCTGGAAGGGCGGGAGATTCCGCTGGCGTGGCAGATCGAGTTCGACCCGTACGACGATCGGCTGGAAGCCGCGCGGAAGGAGTTGTCCGCGGGCGGCGTCGAGCCGGATGGGTACGCCTGGGCCGAACGGATCACGGCGGAATTGACAAAGAACCACCCGGAAGTGACGGCCGAGCTTCACGAGGACTCAGAAATGAGCACCTGTGTCGTTTGGGTGGAGTCGGAAGCGGCGTGCAAGGCGCTGATCGAGACGACGTGGGGGCTGCTCCGGCCGGCGAACGATTGAGGACTTTTGGGGTGGTAACGCGGTCGAGCGGGAAACGGTCCCGCTTGCCCTTCTTGATTCCGCCTTTATGGTGTAGCCCCTTCACACATGCCCAATTCATACGGAGCCATCATCGCCGGCACCGGCAGCGCGTTGCCGGAGAAGCGACTGACGAACGACGACCTGGCCAAGCTCGTCGACACGAACGACGAGTGGATCATCCAGCGGACGGGGATCAAAGAACGGCGGGTCGTGTCGGAGGGGGAGAGCACGGCGACGCTGGCGACGGCGGCGGCGCGGCGGGCGATTGAGGCGGCGGGGGTCGAGGCGAAAGACTTGGACCTGATCGTCGTCGGGACCATTACGCCGGAGATGGTGTTTCCGTCGACGGCGTGCTTCGTGGCGGCGGCGCTGGGGCTGAACTCGACGCCGGCGTTCGACATGTCGGCGGCGTGCAGCGGGTTCATCTACGCGATGAACACCGGGGCGAACTTCATCAAGGCGGGGCAGTATAAGACCGTTTTGGTGATCGGGGCGGAGACGCTCTCACGCGTGGTGGATTACACGGATCGCGGGTCGTGCATTTTGTTCGGCGACGGGGCGGGGGCGGTGGTGCTCAAGCGGGACAACGACCCGACGCGGGGCCTGATCTACAGCTCGCTGCACGCCGACGGGAACGGGGCCGAAGTGATGAAGTGCATGCCGGGCAGTAGGCACCCGATCTGCGCGGACATGATCTCGGCCCGCGACCAGTACATGAAGATCCGCGGGCGCGAGGTGTACAAGTTCGCGGTGACCAAGTTCGAGGAGCTGATCGAGGACGCGATCCGGAAGGTCGAGATCACCAAGGACCAGGTGAAGTTGATCGTGCCGCACCAGGTGAACCAGCGGATCATCGACTCGGCGATCGACAAGATCGGGATCGGGGCGGACCGGGTGCACGTGAACATCGACAAGTACGGGAACACGTCGGCGGCGTCGATCCCGATCGCGCTGGACGAGGCGTGGCGGGCGGGGAAGATCTCGGCGGGGGATCACGTGATTTTCGTCGCGTTCGGCGCGGGGCTGACGTGGGCGAACGCGGTGCTGCGGGCGTGACGCGCGTGGCACGGGCTACCAGCCCGTGAATCTGGTTTCTGTTTTCCGAAGGGGCAAGGCTGTTTACTTCGAGCGGGCGCTTGGTCACGGGCTAGTAGCCCGTGCCACGGGCGCGTCATCATGGCCAACGAAACGTTCATTCTGTGTCCCGGACAAGGTGCCCAGCAGGTCGGGATGGGCAAGGATTTCGCGGAGAAGTCGGGGGCGGCGAAGGCCGTGTATGACCGGGCCAACGCCGTGCTGGGGTCGGACGTGGCGGCGGTGTGCTTCGGGGGGCCCGAAGAGCGGCTGAAC
This sequence comes from Tepidisphaeraceae bacterium, assembly GCA_035627895.1. Taxonomy (GTDB): domain Bacteria; phylum Planctomycetota; class Phycisphaerae; order Tepidisphaerales; family Tepidisphaeraceae; genus DASPKW01. Next base: position 4,505 of record DASPKW010000301.1, read on the forward strand.
CAGACGGACGTGTCGCAGCCGGCGATCTACGTGACGAGTCTGGCGGCGTTCGCGGCGGCGCGGGAGGCGGGGAAGCTGTCGGCCTGACGATCTGATCCACA
>DASPKW010000302.1:0-25554 GCA_035627895.1 Tepidisphaeraceae bacterium
CGCGCTTGGCGTCGCGCGCGGGTGCGAAGTCACGGATCTGACGGCGCAGCTGCGCCATGCGGGTGCGGATGCGACGGCGGTCCAGCTCGATCTTCGTCTCACCGGGACCGCGCGAGCCCATACCCGCCCCGCCCGCGCCGACCCGACCCCAACCCCCCAGTCCAAAACCCCGGCCAACCACCTGCCCCGCGCAACCCCGCCGGCAACGTCAACGACCCCGCGCCTACCCGCCCTGAACAGACCGGTGGCACCGGCTCCATCAACCCGCGCACCAACCCGATCGGCGTCAACCCCGTCAACCCCCCCGCCGGCGCCGGCCCCCTCACCGGCCGCGGCATCCCCACCCCGCCCACCGCCACCGGCCGGAACGTCAACCCGCAACCCACCAACATCAACGTCCCTACCGGCCCGTACGTGACGTACCCGAACGTATACGTCCCCTGGGGCTTCTACAACGACCCCGGCTGGTACGACGGCCGGTACAACGACGACCGCCGCAACGACGCCGGCTCCTGGCGCGACCGCCGTGACGAGCCCGCCCCCGCGCCGCAACCGCCCGTCGTCACCACACCCGCGCCTGCCGCCACCCCCTCCCCCGCCGCCGAGCAGGCGAGGGCGCTCAACGCGTTGGAAGCTTCCCCCGTTTACCGACAGGCCCTCGCCGACGTGTCGGCGGCGGAAGAGGTCTACACCCTCGCCGAGCGGCGCGTCCTCGACCGCCTGAAGCGCGACAACCCCCGCTACCGGCAGTTAATGGAAGAAAAGGCCGCCGCCACCGACCGCGTCGAGGCCGTCCAGGCCGCCGCCCGCATCCCCTCCCCCGACCGCGTCACCCCCGCGGCCCAAGCGAAATTGGAGGTCGGCTCCGAACTGACCCGGCTGGAGCAGGAGGCTGTCGCCGCCGACCCCGAAGCCTCGGCCGCAAGGGCAAAACTCACCCAGGCCCAGCAGCGCGTGACCGTGATGCGGAAACAGGTCCAGGCGGGCGGATGACGCGCGTAAATGACGAACGTCGAAACCCGAAGCTCGAATCAATGAAGAAACTCGAAGGTCGAATGACGAAACGGCTCCGGACGTGGAGCATATTTCGTCATTCGACCTTCGTCTTTCGGATTTGATTCGAGCTTCGGGTTTCGACCTTCGGACTTCTCGTCCCTCGTCACGCCGCCTTCAGCGCCCCCGCCACCGGCGCAGCGGCCATCTCCTGCAGCGTCCGCGCCACCTGCGCCTGCGACACCAGCATCATGTTCACGGCCTCGACGCACAGGCGGACGCACTGTAGGTCCGACAGCCCCTGCGCCGGGGCGCCGGCGGCGGGCGTCGGGTGATTCAATTGGTCGATCATCTCCGAGAACTTCCGCCCGTACGTGCGGGTGAACGCCTCGATCAGATCGGCCTCGGCCCGCAAGCGGGCGGACAACGGGGCGGCGGACATACGAACACACTCCAGTTACCCACTGGCTTAATCTGAGTTATCGGAGGGGGCGATTTGGAATCTTGAGCGCAGAAACCCCCATTTTCCCAGAATGAGGGGTTATCCCCAGGGCCTAGATTGAGGGAGACGGCGTCGGGGAAACGTGAAACGTAAAGGAAGGAAGAGCCGCGCCCTCCCTCTCCCAGCCGCGCCAACTACCGCAGCACGCGCGCAGCCTTTTTTCCTCGCGGCGGGGAGAGGGCGGGGGTGAGGGGCGAATTCCCAACGGCTCCCGCCAACCACTTCTTATGTTTCAACGCATCGAGGACACAGCGGCGACAGAAAATACGCCCCCGCTGTGCCGCGACCACCCGTATCCCCACTGTCGGAATCCGGCGGGTCCTCTCGTAGAATACAGTTCATGAACGCACCGCTCCCCACCCCGCCCCTCCCCCTACCCCTGTCGGCCAAGGCCCTGCGGACGGCGGAGTCGCCGATCAACGCGCTCATCGCCGCCAAGCTCGCCAACCCCGATTTGATCAACTTCGCCGCCGGCCTCGTCGACGACGCGTCGCTCCCCGTCGACGAGTGCCGCGCCATCACCGGCCGCATCTTCGCCGAGCCCGCCAGCGGCCGCCGCGCCCTCCAGTACGGCACCACGATCGGCCTGCGCGCCCTGCGCGAAGAGCTCCTCGCCCACCTCGAGCGCCTCGAGGGCCGCACCGTCGGCGACCTCAACCTCTCCCCCGATGACATCTGCGTCACCACCGGCTCGCAGCAATCCCTCTACCTGATCGCCGACGTGCTGCTCAACCCCGGCGACATCGTCATCACCGCCAACCCGTCCTACTTCGTCTTCACCGGCGCCCTCCAATCCCTCGGCGCCGACGTCCGCGCCGTCCCGATGGACGACGGCGGCATGCGCGTCGACCTCGTCGAGCAGACCCTGGCCGACCTCGACCGCAGCGGCGAGCTCGCGCGCGTGAAGTTCATCTACTGCACGAGCTACTTCGACAACCCCACCGGCCTCTCCCTCGCCGAGGCGCGCCGCAAGCAGCTCGTCGAGATCGTCAAGCGCTACAGCAAGTCGCACCGCATCCTGATCCTCGAAGACGCCGCCTACCGCGAGCTGCGGCTCGACGGCCCCGTGCTCCCGTCCATCAAATCCTTCGACCCGGACAACCTCTACACGATCATCTCGCTCACCTTCTCCAAACCGTTCGCCCCCGGCATCAAGCTGGGCTACTCAGTCATGCCGCCCGACCTGCTCGAACAGGTCCTGCGCCAAAAGGGCTCGCACGACTTCGGCACCAGTAACCTGTGCCAGGAGATCGCGCTCGCCGCCCTCCAGGACGGCACGTACCTCTCCCACCTCGACGTCCTGCGCGACCAATACCGCAAAAAACGCGACGCCACGCTCGCCGAACTCGAAAAGCACCTCGGCCCAAAACAATTGACCACGGACCATGGGCAATTGACTACCCCGATCTCCTGGACCCACCCCGCCGGCGGCCTGTACGTCTGGCTCACCCTCCCCGCCCACGTCGACACCTCCCGCGAGGGCCGCCTGTTCGACACGTGCGTGAAGTACGGCGTCCTCTACGTCCCCGGCGGCTACTCCTTCAGCCCCGACGCCACCGGCCGAGTCCCCAACCACCACGTCCGCCTCTGCTACGGCCAAACCCCCCCGGCCGACATCGCCCCCGGCATCGAACGCCTCGCCGACGCGATCAAGGCGGAACTGGCGCAGTAGTCCAATCTGCGCCGCATTCGCAGGCTGGAACAAGCCGGGGCACAGCGTACGGGCTCCGCCCGAAGCGCCGCCCCGGATCCGTCCGACCTGACCGCGCTCACCGCGCCGCCTGAAACCCGATCTTCGGCCACTCCGCCGCCATTGCCGCCTCGTACACCCCCAGCACGTGCTCGTACTTCGCCCGCGCCTCGGGCGCGATCATCACCTGCATCTGCTCGGCCGGCGTGCCCGCGGCGTGCTTCTCGGCCCGCTTGGCCGCCAGCGCCGCCTGCAACTCCTCCACCGACCGGTACTGCCTCGGCTGGCCCGTCGCCAAGTCGCGCCCCAAGTCCGGCGACGACGCCACGAACCCCTCCCCGCGCGACCCCATCCGCACGACGATCGGCGTCACGTCGGTGATCGCCACTTCGGTGCCCGGCGCGCCGGTGTGCTTGGGAATCGCCCCCGGCAAGTAATGCGACGCCGCCCCGAAGCTCCCCGCCAGCATCAGGAAGATCAAAATGACCATCACGACGTCGACCAGCGGCGTCATGTTCGGCCCGGAGTCGTAATGCGCCGCCTTGAATGCTCTCGCGGTCATACGGACGTCCTTTCGAATTGTCGCCGCGCCAGAATGGGCGCGGTTCACTCTTGTAGCCGCCCCGCTTGCGGGGCGCGTCTCGCGGCGCCTCTCCCACCGCGCCTGTTCGAACACCGAGCGCCCCACTCCCTCTCCCAGCGGCGCCAACCAATGTAATTCGCATCCGGAGCATTCGCCGCGGGGAGAGGGCAGGGGTGAGGGGCGATCGAAGAGCGGCGTTCGATCTCAATCATCGGCGAATGGGCGCCTCTGGTCGTTTGCCCCTCACCCTAACCCTCTCCCCGCCGCGAATACCTGAAGTCGCGAAACGCAGTCTCTGGCGCGGCTGGGAGAGGGACAACGCGCGCACCTTCCGCGCGCACGCGCCTCGCGCGCGTCGCCTTCACCCCCGCTCTCACGCATCACCTCGGTTCGTCGCCGACTGGAAGCCGACACGCCCGCACGGGCGGGAGCATCACGGGGCCGCGAACCCGATCTTCGGCCATTCCGCCACCATCGCCGCCTCATATACGCTCATCACGTGTTGGAACTTCAACGTCTTGCTTGGCGCGATGATGATCTGCATGTCCTCGGCCTTGGTTCCGGAGTTCTGCTTCTTGATTCGCATCGCGTTTAACGCATTGAGCAACGCCTCCTGCGTCGTCAGCGCCATAATCTGGTTCTTTTCATCGCGCAAGTCCGGCGAGGTCGCCTTAAACGAGCCTTCGAACGGGATGACCGAAACCGTGATTTTCGGAACTTCCGTGATTACGACGTCGGTCACCTTACCCTTGCCCTTGGTCGTAATCGGCATGTTGTTGGGTAAGAAATGCGACGCCGCCCCGAAACTTCCCGCCAGCATCAGGAAGATTAGGATCACCATTACCACGTCCACCAGCGGGGTCATATTGGGCCCCGAGTCGTAGTGGACGGCTTTCGCGCCTTTCATTTTCATCTCGAATACTCCGGTTCGATTCGCAAGACAGGTCGCGACGCGCGGCGCCGCTTACCTTGCGTGCAATTCCTTCGTCCCCTTTTTCATCGCGAAGTGAACGTTCGTCACGCCCGCTTGCGCGCACTGCTGCAGGACGATCGACACTTGCGCGTACTCCAGTTCATTCGTGTTGACCGCCGGTGTACCATCCGGGTTTGGGGGAAGCGGATTGCCCGCCGCATCGGTCGACGGCGTGGTGGTCGTCCCGGCGTTGATGACGACCTTGAACGCTTCACCCTTCACCTTCTTGATCTCCGTCAGCAATTCTTGCAACGGAAACCGCTTGTTAGGACTGCCCGGCTCACCCACCATGATCGGCACGTCAGTCTTCGGCCGACCAGGCAGATTCACAACGACTTGGGGCTCATCGCCTACGCCCTTCTTGTACAGGTTGAGCGCCAGCACATTTCCCATATCGCTGATCTTCACGCCCAGGTAACTCTCGGGGTTCTTGATCGACGAGTCGATCCCGGTCGAGACGCCGATCTTGGCGACCAGGATGAAGAAGATGATCAGGCACATCACGATGTCGATGAGGGGGGTGACGTTGACGCCACCCTCCTTCATCTCGGGCATCGAATGCTTCGTCATTGGAACACCTCTCTCGCGTTGTGGGTCGCGCACGTGCGGGGCGCCGAATCTCGCTCGCGGCACTCGCACGACGGGCACGTACTTAGCGGTCGCACCGAAGGTGCACGTGGGACGCCCGAAGGCGCACGCCCCGCTCGCTACGCGTACGTCGCACACGACCCGGCGCGCCGGTTTGCCACGGGCGCGCCAACCCCCTTTGAATGTGTGTGAAACACGGACCGCACCGTGCGCGGCGCGCCCGCGATCGGGCGCGCCGCGACGGCGCGGATGCGATTGACCAGCTTACGGAACCGTCGGCGGCACCGGGACCGGCGCCTTGCGCACCGCGCCCGGGACCGGAGCGGCGACGCCCGGCCGCGGGGCCGCGACGGCGCCGGCGGCGGCCGGCTTGGCCTCGGCGGGCTTGATCAGGAGCAGCAGCTCCTCGCTCACCAGCGCCGCCTGGATCGTGATCCGGTCGACCATCGTCCGCAAAATGCCGAACACCGCCAGACACGGCACGGCCAGGAACAGCCCCAGGAACGTGTGGCACAGCGCGGTCGAAATACCGCCCGCCAGCTTCGACGGGTTCGCGTCGCCGCCCGCCGCCATCAGGTCCTGGAACGCCTCGATCATCCCCAGCACCGTACCCAGCAGCCCGAGCAGCGGCCCGAGGTTGCCGATGATGTTCAGGTACTCGATCTTGCGGAACTGGTCGGCGGTCTGCTCGGCGATCGCCGTCTCCATCGCCTCCTTCATCGACGAGAAGCTCGGGGCCCGCTTGAGCGCCGGGTTGAGCGCGCGGCTGACGAAGCTCGGGTCCGTCTCCGTGTACTCGATCAGCTCCTTGAACTCGCGGCGGCCGATCAGCTCGCGGATGTGGTTGACCGACGCCTCGGGCATCAGCACCGACTGCCGAACCTTGATGAACCCCTGGATGATCAGCGTCAGGGCCACGACCGACAGCAGCGCGATCGTCACCGACACGAAGTCGATGTGCCCGATGATCAGCTGGAAGATGTTCTGCTTCTGGGGCGGGGCGGCGGTGCCACCCCCGGCCGGCTGGGCGAACCCGTCCGACGTGGCGACGAACACGACGGCCGCGATCATGCCCAGCATGAGGGCGACGCGGAACTTGGACGTTGCGTAACGACGACGCATAACAGTGCACCTCTCTCCCGATGGGTAGTGGGAGACGTAGGGGGTGTCTTTCCCCTCGGAGGCGGCAAGGACCGGAGCCGATCTCTCTGTCTATTGCCGCCCGACGGGGCAGGAAGGAGGGCCTGTGACGGTGGGCATCGGGGCTCGGCCGGGACACTGCCGCTGTCGCCTCGCCCGCGCGCCGCGCCGCCGCGGTCACCTCTTCCACTTCGAATCAAAGTTGTTCAATCAACCCGCCCTTTTACTCTCGCTCGCGTCTTCCTTCACGTACGGGTGTATCCCCCCTGCGGACGCACAAATACCCTCGCGGGACGATCCGTCCCGTTGCACTCAGTGCGCGCCGTGCGCGAAAAGGGTGCAAGGGTTTACAGGAATTCCCTGACTCGCTCGCGCCGGCCTTGGCATTGTAGCAACTCGGCCGGGCAATCGCTTGCACTCGTCGCGCAAAAAACAGGGCACACCCGTTCGGGTGCGCCCTGGTTCGGTCGCGTTACTTCAGGTCTTGGTCCGTCACGAACTTGAACATGCCGCCGTTCTCGTCGGCGACCTGCTTCAACATCTTCTCGTAGTCCTCGCCCCGGTCGCCGAACGCGATCGTGTTGATCTTGACCTTCTGCTGGCGGCCCTGGTTCAACTTGCGGATCTCCTCGATCACCGCGTTGTTGTTCGGGAAGTCGCCGTCCGTCAGCATGTAAATCAGCTGAGGGTTGGTCGCGAAAGCGGCCCGCAGGCCCGGGATCGGGTCCGACGACCCGCGGCAGAACGTCTTCTCGAGGAACTCGTACGCCTTCCGCTTGTTCTCCGGCACCGCCTGCATCAGCTGCTTGTCGTAGGCGATGTAGGAGTCTTCGGAGAAGAAGATGATGTCGAACGCCTGCACCGGGCGGAGGCCGTCGACGGCCTTCTGCAGCTCCTGGCGGAGCGTGTCGAACTTGGTCATCATCGACCCGGACGAGTCGCACAGGTAGACGACCTTCATCGCGTTGCCGGAGACGCCCATGAACGGGCTCTTGGGGCCGATGCCGCCACCCCCGCCCGGGACGCCGAACGGCGCCAGCGCGCCGCTGCCGTCGCCGGTGCCGCCGCCCATCTTGTCGCCGGTGCCCGAGCCCGCCCCGCTGCCCTTGCCGAACGCGCCCGACGACGCGCCGATCGCGATCGTCGGGTCATTGTCGTCACCGGCGCCGCCACCCTGCTGCTGCATGACCAACGTCGGCGAGAGCTTCTCGGCGATGCCGGACGATTCCTGCGGGACGTCCTTGATCTTGTCCTGGGCCGCGTCGCGGGTCTCGTCACCGCCCAAACCGGGGTGCGGGATGCCGCCGACCTCGGCGTTGTCGACCATGACCTCACTGGGGATGATCACCGGCTCTTTCGAGGCCTCCATCACGACCTTGACGGTCTCGTAGGTCAGCCAGCCCAGCCCGAGGATGCCCAGGTGAATCACCAGCGACGTGACGAACGGCAGCACGTCCTGGACGAACGGGATCTGCCAGAAGCTGCGCTGCTGATACTCTTCCTCTTCGCCCCCCTCTTCATCGACGGTGGCCTTCTGCGCGACCGCGCCGGGCGGGACCGCGCCACCGGGCCCACCGGGCATGGGCCGGGGCATCCCGGGCATCGGCATCGCCCCCATCGGCTGGCCGGGCATCGGCGCGCCACCGGGCATCGGGGTGGGCATCTTGTTCGGATTGGGTACCGGCGGGACGGGAGGGGTCGCCATAAGGACTCCAGAATACTTGATTTAAGGCCGGCGCCGGAAGGCTGAAAGCGATGGAGCCGGGGGGCTGGGCGTCGAGCCCGCCATTGCGGGGCCCTCACCATCCCTACGTCTCAATCGGCACAACGGTTTCAACCGGGAAATCACCGCCAGGAACCTATGCGGGGCGCGCGACAATCTTGCGCGAATCGAGCAACGTGCGATCTTAATTTACGTCACACCCAAGTCAACAAAAATCGGAGACCGGAAGACTCACCACGGAGGCACGGAGTCACGGAGTCGGCGTCAAAGTGGAGAGCGTCGTTTCGACGGTCGGAACGGTGAATGTGAAGCCGGAATCGAGCAGTCGCTGGGGGATGGCGCGTTGGTCGGCGAGGACCGTTTCGGTGGCCATCTGTCCGAACGCGAGCTTGAGCGCGAGTTTGGGCACCCGGAAGAACGCCGGCCGGTGCAGGGATTTGGCGAGGGCACGGGTGAACTCGCGATTGGTGATGGGATTGGGCGCGCAGACGTTGAACGGGCCGGTGACGGCATCGGCGGGCTGGGCGACGAGGAATTCGACTGCTCGGAGGAAGTCTGGGAGCGCGATCCAAGCCATGACCTGCCGGCCGTGGGACATGACGCCGCCCAAACCCTTGCGGAACAGCGGCGTGAGTTTGCCGAGCACGGGCCCATCGACCGCGAGGACCGGGGCGATGCGCATGATCGTAATGGACGTCTGGGGCGGCAGGTGGCGCGTCGCATCTTCCCACTGCCGGCAGACATCGACGACGAACCCGGTTCCCGGTGGGGAGGACTCGGTGAGAATCTGGCCGGTCTTGTCGTAGCCGTAATATCCGATGCCCGAGGCGGACAGGAATCGCGCCGGCGGATGAGCAACGCGCGCCAGCGCCCGGCAGAGCTTGGCGGTGTACTCAACCCGGCTGCGGACGACCTCCTCGCGCACATTCTTGGTCCACCGGCGGCCGATATTGGAGCCGGCGAGGTTGATCACGGCGTCGAAGCCGTCCAGGTCCGGCTGGGGGTCGGTGGAATCGAGATCGGGTCGGATTGCGGCAAAATCGACGACGGACGAACCCTCTGGGCGGAGCAGGCGCACTACCTCGTGACTGGCGGCCCGCAGGCGCGGCATCAGGTGGCGAGCGAGGAGGCCGGAGGAGCCGGTGATCAGGATGCGCATAGGGTTACGATTAGCGCGTTGACCCCTTGTAGCCGCCCCGCTTGCGGGGCGCGTCTAGATGCGCCGTGCGACCGCGAGGGTGTTTCGACTCCCGACGCCGTTGGACGCGCCCCGCAAGCGGGGCGGCTACAAGAGGCTTCACGCGCATGTTAGGGCAACTTTCCGCCCGCCGGCGCGTGTTGGTGGAACGTGCCGATAGAATAAGTGATCGGAATGCGTCGTTTGGGGTAGGCCGACCGTGTGTTCGGCCCGAGGGTTGCTGCGAGGCAGGCGAGCGAGGAGCAGTCGATGAAGCGGAATCGGGTCTTGATCAGTGCGGTGTTGGCGGGCGCGGCCGTCTCGGGCCCGCCCGCGCGGGGCGCACCCCCGCTGCCGATTTCGCCGTCCGTCCTCCGCGACGTCGAGCGCAGCGCCCGCGGCGAAGGCCCGGCGTCCGTCTCGGGCAAGAACGAACAGGAAAAGATCGCCCAGCTCAAAGAAAAGGCCCTGGGCAGTGACGCCCAGGCGTCGCTCGTCGCGATCCAGGAGCTCAAAGGCATGGGCGCCGTCGCCCGCCCCACCACCGTCGCCGTCCTCCGCCAGGTCCTGACGAAAGACCAGGCCGCGGTCGAGCAGGCCGTCGGCGGCATCGGCGACCTGTCCGCCGCCGCCGAGTACGAAAAGCAGATCGACGCCCTCCGTAAAGAGGCGCGCGAGAACGTGCCCAAGCTCGACAAGGCCGTGCCCGAGACGATCAAGCGGGCCCGCGCGTACTACGACCAGCTCGTCCCGATGACCGAGAAGATGAACCAGGCCTGGGGCCTGCGCCTGGCCGTCATCGAAGCCATGGGCCGGCGCACGCCGCTGGTCAACATGTGGCGGGACGTCGCCCCGGCCGGTGACAAGCAGTTCACCACCGACAGCGAGACCAAGCTCCGCGAGAAGGCCCGCAAGGCCGTCGGCGACTTCGTCGAGAAGACCGAGGGCCTGGAGTGGGGCAAGGCCCCGACGGACCCGGCGCTGCGGCCCATCTGGTTCTACGGGATGAGCCGCAAGATCGACGCGTACAACGAATCGGTGGCCGCCAAGATCATGGACGCCGAGGAGATCAACAACCTCAAGTTCGTGAACAAGTACCGCGAGGCGATCGGCCTGCTCCCGCTCGAAGCCGACCCGCGGCTGGTGCAGGCGGCCCGTCGCCACAGCAAGGCGATGGTCGACCGGAACTTCTTCGCCCACGAGTCGCCGGTCGCGGGGAACGCGAGCCCGAGCGACCGCATGAAGAACGCCGGCTACCCGGGCGGCGGCGGCGAAAACATCGCCTACGGCCCGTCGTCCGGCGAGGAGACCTTCTGGATGTGGTTCGGCTCCCCCGGTCACCACAAGAACATGGCCGGCGAAGGCTACACCCAACTCGGCGTCGGCCGGTGGCAGAACCGCTTCACGCAGAACCTCGGCGGGGCCAAGCGCGTGATGCTCATGACCGACGAGGAGAAGTCGAAGCTGAAGGTGGACGGCGAAGTGCTGGCGCCCGACGGCGGCGCCGGCAGCACCGGTACCCCGATGACGACCGGCAGTGGTGGTCGCAAGCGCGGATAGTCGGCATCCCCGTTTAGCCGCGACCCGCAGGGCAAGCGACAGCGCCGCCCGAAGGCGAGCGCGCGGTTCGGGAAGGAACGCCGAAGCGAACAGAAGAGATGACCCCGGCGCGCGCGCCGGGGTCATCTCACGCGCGAGCGTAACGTGCAGCACCCGCTTGCGGGTTAGCGGGCCCGCCGGGCCGCGAATACCGACGCCCGTCCTCGCGCGAGCGCCAACAACCGTCGTCCGATTGGAGAAGGCGCTACCCGCATTTACACTAAATGGTCGAATGTGAACACGCGGCTCCACCATTCTCGCACGTCGACCCCCAACGGGCTCCGTCACGCCATGCGAGCGCTCCTCGTGCTCGCCGCGTCGCTCTCCGCCCGCGCCGCGGAGGATCCCGCCGACCTCCGCAAGCGCGCCGCATCGCCCGACGCGGCCGTCGCCTTCAACGCCATCCAAAAGCTTGACGCGTTGGGCGACGCCGCCAAGGCCGGCCTCGCGGACCTCGCCCGCAACCTCATGTCGCGCGACGCGGCCCTCCTCGAAAAGGCGATCGCCACCCTCGACCCCGCGAAGGTCAAACAACTCGAGGCCGACGCCGCCGCCCTCCGCACCAAGGCCCGGGCCAACCTCGATAAGCTCGAGAAGGGCGAACCGGTGACCGCCGCCCGCCAGCACCACGCGGCCCTCAAGCCGCTGACGATCAAGCTCAACGCCGCCAACGCCCAACGGTCGGCGGCCCTCGACGCCCTGCGGCGCCGTTCAGCATGCGCGGCGATGCTCGTCAAGCTCGGCGACCCCGCCGCCGACGACGCGCAATTCACCGCCCGTGCCGCCCGCGCGATCGGCATCGACGCCGCCGACGACCTCGCCATCCCCGACCTCGCCGCCGTCGACGAGCCGCGCTCCGATTCGCCCGGGCGCGGCCTCTGGTTCTACCGCGCCTGCCGCACGATCGACGCCTGGAACAAGGCCCAGCACGCCGCCGGCGTCGTCAACAAGTGGGAGGCCCACAGCGTCCGCCTGCTCAACGACTACCGCGAAGCGCTGGGCCTGATGCCGCTGGAAATTGACCCCCGCCTGTGCGAGGCCGCCCGCCGGCACAGCAAGGAGATGGTCGACCTCAAGTACTTCGCCCACGCCTCCCCCACGCCCGGCCGGCGCGAGCCCGTCCAGCGGATGGCGACCGCCGGCTACCCCGCCGGGTGGCGCGAGAACATCTGCGCCAACGTCGGCGACCCCAACCGCGCCTTCGACGTCTGGTTCAACAGCCCCGGCCACCACCTCGCCATGACCGCCCCCGACGAAATCGCCATCGGCTGCGGCCGCTGGGACAACGCCTGGACCCACACGTTCGGCCACCACCTCCGCCTCTCCACCAAGGACGACGCGACCCGCGCCGCCGCGCTCGCCAAGCTCACGACGCCCCTCAAGCCGCAGCCCGACGACGCGAAACTTCCGCCGACGACGGTGACGCGCGTCGAGACCGAGATCACGGTCATCGACCCGAAGACGGGGCAGCGGGTGACGATGCCGGGTTCGAAGAAATGACGGGGTGGGATCAGGAGGAGCGCCGATCCCTCTTGTAGCCGCCCCGCTTGCGGGGCGCGTCCAGAGGCGCACGGGCCGTCACCCCCCCTGAGTTGCGCGCCGCGGTACCCGGTCGACTCCTTGCGAATCTGCCCCCGCCCGGCGACGCCGCGGGGCCCGCGTCGTATAGACACGCGCCGGACGTTTTCGTACCCGACAGGAGACCTTCGTGCGCCCACACCCTCGGCTCGCCCTGATCGTCGCGTGCCTCATCACCGCGTGCGCCACCGCCGCGTCCGCCGCGACGATCTACGTCGACACCAAAGGCTCCGACGCCACCGCCACCGGCGCGCCGGACGCCCCGTTCGCCTACGTCCAAAAGGGCCTCGACGCCGCCCGCCCCGGCGACACCGTCCGCGTCCGCCCGGGCGTCTACCGCGAGCGCGTGAGCTTCCCCCGCTCGGGCGAAGCCGGCCGGCCGATCGTCCTCGAGGGCGAGCCCGGCACCGTGCTCGACGGGGGCGTCCGCGTCGCCGGCTGGGAACCCGACCCCAAGATGGGCAACGCCGGCGTCTACCGGAAGAAGACCAGCGACTTCCCGTTTCAGCCGTACCACATGACGTGGAACGGGCGGACGGTCATGCGCCTCAGCCAGGCGAACGAGACCGCGCGGGAGGCGGCCGCGTACTTCGGCCGGTTCACGGCGCCGCCCGACGACCCGTCGTGGGACGGGCTCGAGGCCCTGTTCGGCAGCCGCGACGAATTCACGTACGTCCGGTTCCGCAACAAGGCGGACGCGAACCGGCAGGACCTGGCGTTCGGCCGGCCGATGAACAAGGACGACGCGGGCGTGGTGAACGTGGTCGGCCGGCGGTTCGTGGTCGTCCGCGGGCTGACCGTGCGGAACGGCGGGGTCGGGGTCAACGTGTGCGGCGGGTCGAGCGACGTGATCGTGGAGGACAACGCCGTCGCCAACGGGCGGGCGAGCATCCTCGTCAACGGGCACGGCGCGCCCCCGGCGTGCCACCGGGTCACGATCCGGCGCAACAAGGTGACGCTCAATTACGTCGCCGACATGAGCCCGCGCGCCGGGCACCACGGCTACCTGTGGCGGCAGTTCAAGGAGTGGGGCGACAAGGACCACCGGGCGATCTACCTGTACTACGCGGGCGACGACTGCGCCGTCCACGACAACGAGATCTACCAGCACTGGGGCGGGATCCAGGACTCCGCCGGTGGCGAGACGCGCGAGCAGTACGCGAGCTACGCGCGCCGCCTCAAGGTGTACAACAACGTCCTGCGCGACATCACCGACGACGCGCTCGAGCCGACCGGCGGCGAGATCGACGCCGAGTGGCACGACAACGTCAGCACCGACGCGCTGATTCACCTCCGCCTCAAAGACGTGAAGGCCGGGCCCATGTACGTCTACCGCAACCGGTTCCGCGAGACCCCCCGAGAGGGGCGCGGGGGCGGGCGGGCGCGCGACATCTACTACTTCGCCGGGTCCGACGGCCTGATCTACCTCTACCACAACACGTTCGCGACCGAGACGGGCCTGGTGATGGGGAGCACGACCCCCGAGCGCGGGGCGCCGAACGTCTGGTTCCTGAACAACGTCTTTTCCAACAACCGGTTCTGGGTCTCCACGCCGCGCTGGAAGATAGACGCCCACGCCCACTTCAACTGGATCGGCGGCGAAGTCACGCCCGGCGGGTGGCTCGCCACGGACAGCGTGCTGGCGCCCGGCAAGCGCCTGTGGAAGCCCGGCGACGACTCGTTCCGCCTCACGCCCGACAGCCCCGCGCGCGCCGTCGGGATCGACCTCTCCAAGCCCGTCACCCTCGACGGCAAGACCTTCGGCCCGCTGCCCGGGATGACGCCCGGATACTTCCCGGGCCCCCGGCCCGACGCGGGCGCGGTGCAGTACCGCGACGGCGCCCCGTCGAAATAGCGCACCCTCCCGTGGCGACGCGTTCGCCAAGCTCACCGCCGCCGCTGCGGCCGGTGACCGTGACGCGCGTCGAGACCCAGACTATCGACCTCACCCCGCCAGCGCGTAACGCTCCCGCCGGCGAAGATGTGAGGGCGGACGCTCGGCAAGCGACTCACCCCTGATGCCGTTTGATCGCCTCCCAGACCGTCTCGGGATTTCGAGGTTCCGGGCGGCGGCCCCGCGCGTCTTCCGGGAGACTTACCAAGAGGGGGAAGTCCGCGGTGTAATCGGGGTGATTCGGGATCTGCACGCGGACCCTCATCACCCACTCGACGCGCGGGTACCCGCGGAACCCGGGCGGCGTGGGATCCGGGACGTCGGACGGCACCTTGAAGCTGCCCTTGGCGACGACCGGCTCGGTCGTCGGCGCGGCGGCGTGCGCCACCGGCTTGCCCCACTCCGCCTCCCAGGCGGTGGTGGAGTAGCGGACCTTATTGCCGTCGGAGCGCCGGTCGTGCGTGAGTTGGACGAGGCCGAGCCGGCACTCGGTGATCGCGAGCGGGGCGTTGAATACCTGTTCGGCCCGCCCCTGAAACGTCTTTCCGACCACCGGGCTGGCCGTGTTGATCCAGACGCGGGCGTCGCGCAGGTTGCGCGTCAGGCGGTGGTAGTAGACCCAGCCGACCAGCGGGACCAGCCCGAGCGCGAAGTACGCGGGCAGCGCGTAGTACGCGACTCCGTCCCACGGCCCGCCGGCGGCGAGAAACGCGTAGTGCGCCGCCACCGGCCCGCCGACCGCGAACCACACCAGCGCGATCACCGCCCACGGCCGCCGCCGCCGCGCCAGCGCGCGCCGGACCGGCAATTCGAACCACCCGTTCTTCGCCGGGATCGGCCGGCCCGCGACGGCGCGGTTCCGTGCCGCCACCCCGCCGAGCAGCAAGCCCAGCCCCACCGACAAGTGGATCATCGGCCCGAGCACGAGCAGGTACGGCATGAACTCGACCCGCCGGACCAGGAACGCGCGCGCCGGGTTCGCCGGGTCGTACCACGCCGTCACCGGTCGCCCCGCCCGCAGCGACGCGACGATCCGGTCCGCCTCGGCCTTGTCCGCGATCGTGTCCGGACCGTCCGCGTCCGGCAGGTCGGCGGGCAAACCCGGCGCCTGCGGCGGCCGCTGCTTCTCGTCCCCGGGCACGTTGAACGTGAGCCCCGGGAACCGCGGGAACACCGCCGCCCCCGCGTACGTCACCCCGTTGACCTCGTACCGGTAATCGACCTTCAGCACGTACTTGGTCGTCCGCCGCCCCTTCTGAAACGTCGAGCTGATCGCGTACCCCGGCCCTCCGACGATCGTCGCCGGCGTCGCGACCGCCCCCGCGACCGCCTGGTGCTGCCGGGCGACCGTCGTGAGCCCCAGGAACATCAGGACGAGCGGGATCGCGGTGAACAAGGCGATAAACAAACGCATCGCCGGGCAAGGGTCGGGGTAGGGTCGGGCGATGTCAATGGAGTTGCGAGTTGCCGAGGGATCGAGGCACGGAGGCACGGAGGCACGGAGGGGTCGCGTAGGGTGAAGGGGCCGAGTGTCACCGCTGGCCTCACTCACATCCGTTTCCCTACTCCCTCACTCCGTGCCTCCGTGCCTCCGTGCCTCCGTGCCTTCGCGACAACTTCCCATTTTCCCCTTGACCACCGTCTACAACTGTAGCTATCCTACGTCTACATCTGTAAACGAAAGGCCCCTGCCGATGCCGTCGCTGCCGCAGATCTCCGACGCCGAGTGGGACGTGATGAAGGTCCTCTGGGACCGCGGGTCCGCCGCCGCACAGGACGTGGTCGACGCCCTGGCCGTCGAGCGAAACTGGGCCCCCGGCACGGTCAAGACGCTCCTCGGCCGGCTCGTCAAGAAGGGCGCCGCCAAGGTCGAGGCCGACGGCCGACGCTTCCTCTACCGCCCCGCCTGCTCGCGCGACGCGGTCGTCCGCGCCGAGGCCAAAAGTTTCCTCCGCCGCGTGTTCGACGGCGCCGTCACCCCCGCCCTCGTCCACCTCGTCCGGGCCGGCAACCTGACCCGCAAGGACATCGACGACCTCAAGAAAGTCCTCGAACGGGAGGCCAAGCCATGACCGCCGCCGACCTCCGGACCGACTGGGCGTGGGCCGACGCGCTGGCCGCGTGGGCGCTCCGCGCCGGCTGGCAGGCCGCCGCCCTCGCCGCAATCGTCGCGGCCGTCCTCTACCTCGCCGGCCCGCGCATCCCCCCCGCCTGGCGCTTCGGCCTCTGGGCCCTGGTCCTCGCGCGCCTCGCCATCCCACCGCTCATCACCGTCCCCCACCACTGGCTCCCCGCCTTCGGCGCGGCACCCACGCCCGCAACGAGGGAGCCCAGCGACTTGTCGCGGGACGGACACCACACCGCGCTCGCTCGCACAGACCCGTCGCCCGGTCTCCACGAGACGCCGCTGGTTCACGACGCGCCGCTGGTTCAGGACCCCCGACCGATCACCGCCGCGTCCATGATCGCCGCGCCACGCATCGCCGAAACCGCGGCAATCGCCCGACCTCCCACGCCTCGACCCACGGAATCGGGAACGAGTGCATCTCTGGAACCGAGCACCACAGGGCGCCCCATCGCGCGCGCCCTCGTCCTCACATGGCTCGCCGGCGTCCTCCTGCTCCTCGCCCGCACCGCCCTCGCCACCGCCCGCCTCGCCCGCGCCGTCCGCCGCCTGCCCCGCGTGACCCACCCGCGCCTGACGACCGCCCTGGCCGCCGCCGCCACCGAAATGCGCCTCCGCCGCCCGCCCGTCGCGCTGGCACTCCCCGCCGGCTCGGCCGCGGGCCCCGCGCTCGTCGGCGTCGTCCGCCCGCGCCTGCTCCTCCCCATCGACGCGCTGGCCGACCTGTCCGACGCCGAACTCCGCCTCGTCCTCCTCCACGAGCTCGCCCACGTCCGCCGGCGCGACGTCCTCTGGAACTGGCTCGCCGCCCTCGTCGCCGCCGCCCACTGGTTCAACCCGATCGGCTGGCTCGCCGCCTGGCGCATGCGCGTCGAGCGCGAGGCCGCGTGCGACCACGCCGTCCTCGCCGCCGGCCACACCACCACCCAATCCGCCGACCCCGCCCGCCTGTACGCCGGCGCAATCGTCAAGCTGCTCGAGCGCCTCGCCGGCGCACCCGCAAGTTCCCCACCGTCCACGAGCGTCGCGCTGTTCGAAGGGAAGTCCCAGGTCCACCGGAGGCTCGTCATGATCGCACGATTCGCACCCACCCGCGGCAACTCGCACCGCCGCCCCGTCCTCGCCGCGCTCGCCGCCACGGTCGTCGGCGCCGGCGCCCTCCTCGGCGTCGCCCGCGCCGCCGACCCGGCGCACGACCACCCCGCCGGCACGCCCGCCGCCACCAAGACCACCGCCCCCACCGCCCGGCCGGCGCCCGACCTCAAGACGAACGCGACCACCCTCACCGTCCCGGGAACCGCGACCACCGCCCCCGCCGGTCACGAGCACGCCGACGGCCACGCCCCCGCCGCCCCCGGCGTGCCCGCGCGCCCGGGCTTCGTGCCCGCCGGCGCCTACCTCGCCCGCCAGGCCCCTGCCGACCCCGCCGTCGCCAAGGCCAACGAGCGCATGGCCACCACGATCGCCGCCGACTTCGAAAAGGCCTCCCTCAAGGACGTCCTCGACTCGATCCGCGACCGCGTCGGCGTCGATATGATGGTCGACTGGAACTCCCTCAACTCCGCCGGCCTGGAGCACGCCACCCCCGTCACCCTCCGCCTCAAGAACCCCCTCCGCGCCGACGACGTCCTCGCCCTGATCTCCCGCTCCTTCGGGGGGCAACTGATCACCGAGACGACCCGCGGCGGCGTGATCGTCGTCTCCGCCGGCGGCAACGCCGTGGTCGCCGAGGGTCCGATGGTCACCCGCACCTACGACGTGACCGACCTCGTCGCCGACGGGGCGGGCGGTGGCCCCGAAGTCGGCGCCGTGGACGGCGGCGGCGGCTTGTTCGCTGGACAGTCCCAACCCCGCCCCGCGTCCGCCGTCGATCAACTCATCTCCGTCATCACCCGCACCGTCCGCCCCGACGCCTGGGCCGATAGCGGCGGGCAGTACACCGTCACCGCCTTCCGCGGCAAGCTGATCGTCAAGGCCCCCGAGGCGATCCACAAGGAGATGACCGACCTGCTCGACATGCTCCGCGCCAAACCCGCCGCAAAGGTTAAATAAATCGCGTCGCGTGAGCCGCGCCCGCGGTCGCGAGGAAGTCCCACCCGCCGCAACGGCGGGGCGCGGTATACTCTTGACAACCAAGCACGCCCATCCCCATGATCTGTGGCGGGTGGGCGTCCACTTTCCAGACGGCCTGGAGCCGTTTTGACCGACCCTGATCAACCGAAAGGCGGCGGCGACATGGCGCGAGGGAACGGCACGCGCGCGGCGGAGGCGGTCGGCCCACTCGCCCGTCCCGGGGGGCTCGAGGCCCTCGAACGGCGGACCTTGCTCACCGCGACCGTCGCGTCGCTCGTGCGCGACCTCGTCCCCGGCGACCTCGGGTCGGCCCCCGGCCGCGCCGTCTCGATGGCCGGCGGCCTCGCCTTCTACGCCTCGCAGGACACCTCCAACGGCACGACCGTCCACGGGATCCACCGCACCGACGGCACCGCCGCCGGGTCGGCCCGCCTGGCGACCTACCTGCAGGCCCCCCAGAACCTCACCGTCTCGGGAAACTACGCGTACTACTCGGGTCAGGGGGTGTTCGCGCCGCGGCAGGTCTACCGCACCGACGGCACCCCCGCCGGCACCGTCCAGCTCACCAATTTCACCTACACGTCCACGACGACGCGCTCGTACACGGACGTCAACGGGACGCTCTACTTCGCCACCACCGGCCGCGTCGGCACGACCAACACCCAGGAGCTCTGGCGGTCGACCGGGACCGCCGCTGCCACCGCCCCCGTCACGCCCGCCCTGAAGTTCAAGGACGTCGGGGCGATGGTCAACCTGAACGGGACGCTGTACTTCGCGGCGTCCGAGACCGACGGCGCCCGGCTCGACCTGTGGAAGTCCGACGGGACCGACGCCGGCACGGTGCGGGTCGCCACGCTGCCGTACGCCGCCACATCGCCCCACGCCGAGCCGCAGACGATGACCGTCGCCGGCGGCACGCTCTACTTCTACGGCGACGACGGCGCCGGCGGGAAAGCCCTTTGGAAGAGCGACGGCACGGCCGCCGGCACGGTCATGGTCAAGTCGCTGGCGCCCGTGGGCAGCGGCGCCCTCCTGGGGGCGATCGTCGGCGCCGCCGGCAAGGTCTTCTTCGTCATCAGCGGCGGGTCGACGCGGTGGCGCCTGATCGTTTCCGACGGCACCGCCGCCGGCACCGGCGAGTTCGTCGACCTCTACCCGGGCGGGAACGCCGGGTACCAGTGGCTATCGAACTTCAACGGCCAGCTCTACTTCAGCGCGGCCAGCGGGATCGGCAGTTCCGGCCTGTACCGCACCGACGGGACCGCGACCGGCACGCACCGGGTCGACCCCGGGGCGGGCAACCACATCGCGATGCGCAACACCGTGATGGGCGGGACGATGTACTTCGTCTCGACCGACGCCACCGCCGGGCAGGAACTGTGGCGCACCGACGGCACGACGATGACGCGCCTGGCCGACGTCCGCCCCGGGCCCGAGGGCAGCGCGCCGACCGACCTGGTCGTCCTGCGCGGGACGCCGGCCGGCGACCGCCTCCTGTTCCGCGCCAACGACGGCGCCCACGGCCCCGAAATGTGGATCAGCGACGGCACGGCCGCCGGCACCACCCTGCTGACCAATTTCGTCTCCGCGCCCCAGAGCGGTAACCCCACCCTGATCACGCCCGCCGGGAACCGCACGTTCTTCAACGCCAACGGGCAGCTCTGGGTCAGCGACGGGCGCGGCGCGAACTCGGTCCCCCTCAGCAGCGCGCAGATCGAACCCTACACGTCCGCCCCGGCGTACGCCGCCACGGCCGCCCTCGGCAACGTGCTGTTCTACCGCAGCGCGGGGAAGCTGTACCGCTCGGACGGCACCGCCGCCGGCACCGCCCGCGTCTCCGACGTCCTGACCAACGTCCACTCGCTCCTCGCGTTCGACGGCGCGGTCTACTTCGCCGCCACCGACCCGGTGAACAAGCGCGAGCTGTGGCGCACCGACGGCACGAGCGCCGGCACCGTCCGGGTCACCACCGGCGACGTCCAGCCGCACCAGCTCGTCGACATGGGCGGGTATTTCGCGTTCTTGGGCCAGGGCAAGTTGTGGCGGAGCGACGGCACGACCGCCGGCACCGTCGCCGTCACGCCCGGGCAGGTCCCGTCGGTCGCCCAGCTCACGTTCTTCCAGCGGGCCGGCGGGTACCTCTTCTACGCGACGCCGGGCAGCCTCTGGCGGAGCGACGGGACGATCGCCGGGACCGTCGACGTGGTCGACAGCCGGTGGTACGTCGGGCAGCACAGCCGCGTCCGGGAACTGGGCGGGAACTTCTACTTCATCGGCGCCGAGGTCGACTCGACCTCGCAGAAGTCCACGCCCGGGCTCTACGTCACCGACGGCACGTACGCCGGCACGTCGCGCGTCAAGGTGCTCGCCAGCCCGATCACGTACGGCCAGGAGTCCGGGTACGACCTCCAGGTCATGGGCGGTAACCTGTACTTCATCGGGCCCGAGAAGGGTTCGCTCTGGCGCAGCGACGGGACCGCCGCCGGCACGGTGCCGGTCGCCAGCGTCTCGTCGGCCGCATCGCTCACCGTCGCCGGCAGCGCGCTTTACTTCACGGTGGGCGGGGGCGGCGCGCTCTACACGACCGACGGCGTCGCCGCCCCGGTCCGCGTGCAGGGGCCGGGCGGCGTCACGCTCTCAACGCCGACCGGGCTGACGACGATGGACGGCGCGCTCGTGTTCGGCGCCGCCGGGCCCGCCGACGTCGGCACCGAGCTCTGGCTCGCCGAGCCGGGCGTCACGCCCGGCGCGCCGGCCGCCCCCGGCCCCCTCAACGCCGCGGCGGCCAACGGCGGGCAGATCGACCTGTCGTGGCTCGACCTGGCGGCCGGCGAGTCCGGCTACCGCCTCGAGCGCAGCCTCACCGCGGCGTTCGCGACGATCGACCGGACCATCGTCCTCCCCCCCGACACGACCGCGTTCGCCGACTCCACCGCGCTGCCCAACACGACCTACCACTACCGCCTGGTCGCCACCACCCGCGGGGGCGACTCGGCGACCGTCACCACGACCGCCGGCGGCGTCGCCACGCCCGTCTCGCCTGCACGGCCGACCAATGTGTCCGCCGTCGCCGAGTCCGACACCAAGGTCACGCTGACGTGGAAGGACGTCGCGACCACCGAGACCGGGTACGTCGTCGACCGCCTGAGCGAGGCCGGTGCCGTCGAGGCGACGTTCACCCTCCCGGCCGGCACCACGTCGCTCGTCGACACCGGCACCGTCGCGCTCCGCAAGTACACGTACCGCGTCCGCGCCCTCGGGACCGACCAGCCGTCCGGGTACGCGACGACCACGGTCACCCTGCCCGACCGCGCGCCGACCAACGTGTTCGTGGCCGCCGCCACCTCGACCAAGGTCGACATCTACTGGACCAACCCCGGCACGACGGTCACCGGATACCGGATCCACCGATCCGTCAACGGCGGCGCGTGGACGCAGATCGGCACCGCCCTGGCGACCGCGACGCAGTACACCGACACCAACGCCAAGCCGACCCTCGCGCACGTCTACCGCGTGATCGCCGACAACGCGTCCGGCGGGTCGTACGGCGCCCCGACCACGCCGGTCTACCCGCCGGCCCCCGTGCTGACGGCAATCGTCAAGCCGCTGCCCGACGTGCCCGTCCCCGCCGACAACGCGTTCCCCGGGCGCCCGCTCGTGGTCGGCGGGATCGCGTTCTTCACCGCCAACAGCGCCACGAGCCTGCGCGAGATCTGGCGCAGCGACGGCACCGCCGCCGGCACGTTCAACCTCGCGCCCACGCTCCGACCGATGTCCGAGCCGGTCGCGTCGGGCGGCGTCGCGTACTTTTTCGCCAGCGCCACCGGCATTTTGGGCACCGGCCTGTACAGGTCCGACGGTACGGTCGCCGGAACGGTGCGGCTCGCCACCGTGTCGCCCAACCGCGACGCGGCGACCAACCCGCTGACCCCGCTCAACGGCAAGGTTTACTTCCGGGGCCCCAGCACGGCGGGCGTCGAACCGCTCGACGCGATCTGGGAGTCCGACGGGACCGCCGCCGGCACCAAGGTGGCCGTCACGCTCGGCCGACTCGTGAACAGCAACGGGCTCCGCCCGATGGCCGTGGTCGGGGCGGGCGGCGCCGGCGGCAAGCTGATCCTGGGCGGGAACCGCCCCGGCGACTGGGCCCTGGTCGTGTTCGTCAGCGACGGCACCCAGGCCGGCACGTTCGAGCTGATCCCGACGACCGGGCCGCGCCCGACCCAGGTCCAGAACGTGATCCCCGGGGCGACGGTCAGCTACTTCTACGCCCGCGAGGAGTCGAACCCCGCGGCGCCGATGAACCGCTGGTTCCGGACCGACGGGACGCCCGCCGGCACGTGGGCCATCACCGACCCCGGCCAGATGGCCGACTCGAACGCGTACGTGGTGGGCGACACGCTGTACGACGCGCTGCGGCCGCACGTCGGCGGGACCGGCACGGAGCTATACCGCGCCAACGCCACCGCCACCCAGTTCGAGCTCGTCGTTGACGCCAACCCGGGCGCGGGCGACTCGGTCGTCTCGGCCCCGGCCCGGATCGCGGCGGGCGACCTGTTCGTCGCGGCCAGCGGGGGCGTCGCAAAACTGTACCTGATCCCGGCCGGTGGCGGGCCGGCAACCGTCGTCGCCTCCTTCGCCGCGGTCGACGGCAGCTTCGTCGCCGACACCGCCGCGATCGGCGGGCGCGCGTACTTCTTCGTCCGCGACCCGGCCGACGGCTGGGGGCTCTACGCGTCCGACGGCACCGCCGCCGGCACCGTCCTGGTCCGCCGGTATCCGGGGACCCAAACGCCCGGCGCGTTCGCCACGCTCAACGGCCGGCTGACGTTCGCCGCCGACGACGCCTGGCACGGCCTAGAGCTCTGGCAGACCGACGGCACCCCCGCCGGCACCGACCTGGTCAAGGACGTCGCGGCCAACCCCGTCCCGTCCAGGCCCGACTCGTTCGTCCTCTACAAGGGCAAGGCCTACTTCACGTTCGGCGCGGCGTCCGGCGGCACCCCGGGCACGGCCCGCTCCGGCGGCGCCATCTACCGCACCGACGGCACCACCGCGGGCACCGAGCTGGTCTGGAACGGCGTGGCCGGCGACCTGTTCCTCGTCGGCGACTGGCTCTACTTCCGCGGCACCGACCGCGAGACCGGGGCCGAGATCTGGCGGACCGACGGCACCGCCGCCGGCACCCACCGCGTGACCGACCTGGCGCCCGGCCGCGGGAACATCGCCCCGCGGTTCCTCGCCGCCGCCGGCACGCGCCTCGTCTTCGCCCTGCCGGACCCGACCGCCGCCGGCGTCTACCACCTGTGGTCGACCGACGGCACCGCCGCCGGCACCGTGCCGCTCGGCGCCTCGACCCACGCCCCCACGGGCCAGAGCATCCCACTGACGGTCCGCGACGGCGTGGTGTACTTCGGCCACACCCCCTCGGCCACGACGACCCGCCGCCTCTGGCGCACCGACGGCACCGCCGCCGGCACCTACGAGCTCGAGGCCGCCGACGCCTACCCGTCCGCGCTCGCGGCGGCCGGCGGGTACACGTACTACCTCACCCCGTCCCACCCGGTCTACGGCGCCGCCCTGTGGCGCACGGCCGGCGCGGTCGGCGGCGCGGAACTGGTCAAGGACCTGCCCGAGGCCGCCGGCGACCCGCCGTCGGCGCTCGCGTACGCCGGCGGGAAGCTCTACTTCGCCGCCCCGATCCCGGGCGGCGGCACCGAGCCGTGGGTCAGCGACGGGACGGCCGCGGGGACGGTCCCGCTCGGCGACCTGACGCCCGGCACGGCGTCGTCGGGCACGAAGTTCTTCACGGCGATCACGCCGACCGCCGGCGGCCCCGAACGCGTCGTGTTCGTCGCCGGCAACGCGATCTGGTCGACCGACGGGACGCCCGCCGGCACGACGTCCGCCCGCCCGGTCGGCACGCCGATCGCCGGGTTCGACGCGCAACAGTACCTCATCTCGGCCGGCCACCTCGCGTTCTATTCCGACGGCAGCTTACTCTGGCGGACCGACGGGACGACCGCGGGGACGTATCAGGTCGTCCGCCACGTCTACGACTATTCCGGCCAGAAGAGCATGGCGTTCACCGGCGCCCTGGCGGTCGTGGTCGGGGACACGCTGTTGTTCGGCTACGGCGGGTCGACGCGGGGCACCGGCCGCGAGCTCCGCGCCGTGTACCTCACGCCCCCGCCGCCGCCGACGGGCCTGGCCGCCGCCCCGCCCGCCGCCCCCGACGCGGGCGCGCCCGCCGCGGACACCCCGCAGCAGGTGCGCCTGACCTGGGCCGACCACTCCCAGACCGAGACCGGGTTCGTCGTCGAGCGGAGCACGTCGCGCGACTTCGCCGACCCGACCGTCTTCTTCGTCGACGCGGACGTGACCGAGTACGTCGACACGACCGCCGTGGTGGGCGACCGATACTTCTACCGGGTGCGGACGGTCAACGCGGGCGGGGTGTCGCCCGCGTCCAACGCCGTCTCGACCGGCGCGCCGGAGGTGACCGCCGCCACGTTCGACCGCGACCGCGGGGCCCGCCGGGTCCTCCTGACCGTGACCGGCGACGTCACCGGGTCGCTGGACGCGGCCGACTTCGTTCTGAAGAACGGCGCGGGCGAGACGGTCACGCCGGTCGCCGTCTCGGGCGCGTACGACCCGGCGACCGACACGACCACCGTCACGCTCGTCCTGTCCGCCGAGTTACCCGACGCCCGCTACACGTTGACCGTCGGCTCCGCCGGCGTCGCCAGCTCGATCGGCGTCGCCCTCGACGGGGACGCGAGCGGGGCCGCGGGCGGGGACTTCTCGTTCGCCTTCGCGCACCTGACCGGCGACGTCGACGGCAACGGGGCCGTGAGCCTGAACGACCTGGTCGTGCTGGCCAACCACTATGGTACCGCCGGCGCGCAGACGTGGG
>DASPKW010000303.1:0-10110 GCA_035627895.1 Tepidisphaeraceae bacterium
CGGCGATCCTATTCATCGTCCCGGCGTTCGCGCCCAAACCGATCAGCTATTCCCGGGCGCAAGAGCGAATGATGGAGGTTGGGCCGGCGCGGGCTTACATCTATGTCGGCTCCGCGACGGAGTACGAGAACGCCTGGCGGAACATGAGCCCCAAACTGACGCGCGTCGACGTTAACGGCTACGGCAGCCGGCAGTACGTCACGTTTCCCCCGGCCGGCGTCAAGGAATGGCCCGACGGTAAGTACGACACCGCATCCGATCACCGGCCGTATCGGTACTACAAGCGGGCGTACGGGCAGCCGGGGTATTGGGTGTCGAACGTGGACTCGATCACGGCCACGTGGCCCGTTACCGAGACGCTGGGCGTCGTGTTTTACGTCGGGCTGATCCTGTTCTATCTCATGTCGTTGCTGATCGGCATTGGGTACTGGCGGCGGCTGGCGCGGCACGCAATTGCCGAGGCGGCGGTGGCGACGTCCGCCGCCGTCACTGACCCGGGATTCCCCGCCCGCCTCGCCCCACACGTGTCGGCCCACAACGGCCTGTGGGTCGCGCTCGGCGTAATCGCGGCCGCCACCCAGTTGCAGCTCGTTTTCTTCCCGCTCCTGTCGGCGCTAGCGCTGCGGTATCACGTCGGGTGGGAATCGCGGTCCGGGGTGACGTGGGCGCTCGATACGCCGGTCGGGCCGGGGCAGCCGGTGGTGTCGGTGTAGGTGCGGTGACGCCTTGTGGCCGCCCCGGTCGGTGGGCGCGTTCGGCGGTGCATCTCGGACGCTGATGCGAAATCGAGGGGGAAGCTCGTTAGACGCGCTGGGCAAGCCCAGCACTCAAAAGCGATAGCGGCGTTGGTCTCGCACTGGTGGGTCGGACTCGCCGGCGCACCCCTTCCGTCCTACACTCAGCCCGGACCCGTCGGACTTTGCCGGCGGGACGCGTCTGACCCGCGTCGCGCCCATGAACCCAGCCGCCCAACAGGACATCGCGGAGGAGGCCCAGTCCGCCGGCTCGACGGCTGCCCCGGCGGTGCCGGTACTCTCGTACGAGCCCGCGGGCAAACCCAAGTCGCTGTTGCGCGAGTTGCTCGTGCTGGCGATCCCCGTGTTGTTCGAGCAGATGGCCCACACGGTCGTCGGGCTGACGGACACGTGGCTGGCGAACAATTTGCCGGACAAGGCGACGGCGGCGACCGCGGCGGTCGGGAATATCGCGTACGTCTTCTGGTTCATCGGCCTGATCGTCGCGGCGATCGGGAGCGGCGCGACGGCGCTGATCAGCCGAGCCCGCGGGGCGCGGCACCGGAGTTTGGCCAACAGCGTCTGCGGGCAGAGCGTCACCGCGTCGGTCGTGCTCGGGCTGGTCCTCGCGGCGGTGATGTACGTCTGGGCCGACCCTTTGGTGAGGCTGCTCGGGCTCCAGGCCGACGCGCACGCGTTCGCCGTCTCCTATTTGCGGATGATGACCGTCTCGGTCCCGTTCACGACGCTGATGTTCACGGCCAACGCGTGCCTGCGCGGGGCCGGCGACACGAAGACGCCGGCGATCGCGATGATCGTCGTGGACGTCGTGAACGTCGTCTTCAGCTTCGGCCTGACGTTCGGCTGGCTCGGCCTGCCGGCGATGGGATTCGAGGGGATCGCGCTGGGCACGGTGATCGCCTACGTGTGCGGCGGGGTGATCTCGTTCGTCGTGCTCCTGAGCGGGCGGGGCGGGATCACGCTCCACGCACACCGGCTCCGGCCGCATTGGAACACGATGCGCCGCGTGCTGCGGATCGGCGTGCCGGCCGGGGCCGAGGGGCTGCTGATCTGGTTCGCGAACATCTCGGTCGTCAAGGTGATCAACGGGATGGACCAGACGAGCGTGGCGTCGGCCGCGCACATGAACGCGGTGCGGATCGAGGCGCTGAGTTACCTGCCCGGGTACGCGTTCGCGATGGCGGCGGCGACGATGGTCGGGCACGCGCTGGGGGCGAAGGACCCGAAGCGGGCCGCGAAATCGATCTGGCTCGCGTACGCGGTCGGCGGCGGGATCATGACCCTCTGCGGGCTGTTCTTCGTCTTCGCCGCCGACTGGCTCTGCCGGCTGATGCTGCCGACGCAGCCCGAGGTTGCGGCGCTCACGGCCCAGTGCCTGCGGCTGGCGGGGTTCATCCAGGCCGGGTTTGCCGGGGCGATGATCCTGAGCGGCGCGCTCCGCGGCGCGGGCGACACGATGGCGGTGATGGTGTTGAACCTGTCGAGCATCATCGGCGTGCGGCTGGTCGGCGTGCTCATCGTCGTCCTCGTGTTCAAGCAGGGCCTGTTCGCCGTCTGGTGCGTGCTCTGCGGGGAACTGGTCTTCCGCGGGTTTCTGAACTACGTGCGGTTCGCCAGCGGGAAGTGGAAGCACGTAAAAGTGTGACGTGGGCAATGACGAACGTCGAAACTCGAAGCTCGAATCAAATCCGAAAAATGAAGGTCGGATGACGAAACGGAGTTTGCAAGGGCAGGGGTTTCGTCATTCGCCCCTTGGTCCTTCGTCATTGATTCGAGCTTCGGATGTCGACATTCGAGTTTTCCGCAATTTCTCGTCCCGATCCCGGCAGTCCCATCCGTCGTATCATTCCCACGCCATGGGCCTGAAAGACATCGAAATCTCCAACGTCCTCCGGCGACTGGCCGACAAGCGGGTCGAGGACGCGATCGCCGAGGGGAAGTTCGACAATTTGCCCGGCGCGGGCCAGCCGATCGACCTCGAGCCGATGCCGGCCGACGAGAACGCGCGGGCGGCGTGGTGGGCGCTGCGGATCATGAAGAACGCCAACGTGACGCCGGACGAGGTGCTCTGGCGGAAGGCGGTGGACCGGCTGAAGGATCAGCTCGCAGTCGCGAAGAGCGAGTCCGAGGTGAACCGGCTCGTGACCGAGATCAACGGCCTGGTGCGCAAGGTCAACACGCTGGGGACGAACGCGCTGAAGGCGGGTCTGGCCCCGCTCGACGCGGCGGTCGAAGTCGCGCGATTCCGGGGTGGGGAAAACCCTACCGGCGGGGCGTGACGCCGGGCGTCGGGCGTCGGCTATGATGGCGTTCGTCGTGCCCGATCAATTGGCCATCGACCG
Organism: Tepidisphaeraceae bacterium; assembly: GCA_035627895.1. Classification (GTDB taxonomy): domain Bacteria; phylum Planctomycetota; class Phycisphaerae; order Tepidisphaerales; family Tepidisphaeraceae; genus DASPKW01. The sequence continues at coordinate 3,098 of DASPKW010000303.1, forward strand.
TGGACCATCGACCTCCCTGGCGGCCGAGGTCAAAGGATTCGCGCGCTCGCTCGGCTTCGACCTCGTCGGGATCGCCCGGGCGGACGCGCCGGAGCACGCGGACTACTTCCGCCAGTGGCTCGCCGCCGGCCGGCACGGGGAGATGGCGTACCTGGCCAACCGCGCGGAGGAGCGCGCCGATCCGGGCAAGTACCTCCCAGGCGCTCGGAGCGTGATCTGCGTCGCGCTGAATTACTACGCGCCGCTCGAACCGGTCGCGGACGCCGACCGCCCGCACCACGGCCGGGTCGCCCGCTACGCGCTGGGCGACGACTACCACGAAATCATCAAGGGCCGCCTGTACGATTTGGCCGACTGGCTCCGCGAGCGGGCGGGCGGCGAGACGCGGTGCGGTGTCGACACCGCGCCCGTGATGGAGCGCGAATTGCACGCCCGGGCGGGCGTCGGCTGGGTCGGGAAGAACACGTGTGTGATCCACCCGCAGGCCGGGTCGTGGATCCTGCTGGGCGAAGTGCTGACCACGCTCGAACTGCCCGCCGACGCGCCGATGACCGACCACTGCGGGACCTGCACGCGGTGCCTCGACGCCTGCCCGACCGGCGCGCTGACCGCGCCGTACGAGCTCGACGCCACCCGCTGCATCTCCTATCTCACGATCGAACACCGCGGCGAGATCGCCCCCGACCTCCGCCCGCTGATCGGCGACTGGCTGTACGGCTGCGACGTCTGCCAGGACGTCTGCCCGCACAACGCCCGCGTCCCGGTCGCGACCGACCCCGCGCTCAAACCGCGCTTTCCCACCGGCACGCTCGACGTGCGGCAGGTCGGGGCGTGGACCGAAGAGGAGTACCGGCCCGCGCTCCGCCGGAGCGCGATGAAGCGGGTGAAGCTTCCGCAACTCAGGCGGAACGCGCAGGTCGTGCGAGAGAATACGGAACGGGCACGATCTCAATGAGTAGCTCAACATTCCGATGTTGAGGCGCGGCGTTCGAGAGTCGCTCCTCAACATCGGAATGTTGAGCTGCTTTCTGACGGCACGCCGGTCGGCACCGTCCCGCACTCCGGACAGCGCCCTGGTGTCGCCCGCAGGTCGTACCCGCACACGGCACATCGGTCCGCCCGTGCTCGTCCCCGCCGCCATCTGCGCCATCCGACCCCGCCGGCCCAGCTCATGGGCAATACTGCCGTCAGGCCCATGACGCTCCAGAACGGCGCGACCAGGGTGGCGTGCGTGGTCCCGTCAGGACGCCGCTGCGCCCACCACGCGAACCCGCCCCATTCGAGGCGTTCGATCCGCGCGCCCGGCGTCGAGCAGATCAGGTCGAGCCAACTGTACGGGGGGTACGGGTCCTGCCGCTCGTACCGCGGGCCGTGCAGGTCGCTAGACTTGGAGTGGTCGGCCAAGGTCACGTCGACCACGAGGTGCCCGCGGGCGGAGTAGATTGCCCGCCACCCGCGGTCGTTTCGCCAACTGACCCGGTCGGATTGCTCGAAGCTCCTCGCCCACGCCCAGCCCGCGCCCGCCAATAGCGCGAGCGATACGATCACGGCGAGGTAGAAGGATGCGCGAATCACTCGGCGGATCATGCCATGCCTGCCCTTCGGTAGTTGACACCAACGATAAGACGACCGACACCTCGCACCTATGAGATTCCTCCTCGCCCTCGCGCTGACCTTCTCCTTTGCCTGCTCCGCCCCGGTCGCCCGAGCGCCGCTGCCGTCGGGCACGATCTCGCACGTGGTCGTCTGCTATCTCAAGACGCCCGGCGACGCCGCCGCCCGGCAGAAGATCGTCGAGGCGGCCAAGACGTTCCGCCAGATCCCCGGGGTGCTGTCCGTCGAGGTCGGCCAACCGCTGCTTCCGTCCACCCGGCCGGTCGTCGTCAAGGATTACGACGTCGCCTGCGTCATCACCCTCGAGAGCCGCGCGGCCCTGGCCGCGTACGGGCCACACCCGATCCACCAGAAGGCCGTCACCGAGGTCCTGAACCCGCTGGCGGCGAGAATCGTCATTTACGACATCGTCGGCGAGTGACGGCGCCTACCGCCGTTCGAGGGGGAGTGGGGCGTCCGGTTTGGCGCGCGGGCCGCGCTTGGCCTTCGCGTGGACGCTCAGCGCCCCCGTCAGTACGCCCAGTTGCATGACCGCGAAGACGATGCCCGCGGCGATCAGGTCGCGCCCGGCGGCGAAATAGGCGGTGACGGTCGCGACGATGACGAACACCTGGGCCGGCAGGGCGATCTTGCGATACACGTCCCACATGCCGGCGAGTGTGACCGCAACCGTGAATCATTTCCACCGGCGACCCCCGCTCGCGCGTGCCTGACCGATACCGCGCCGTTAGACTGCCCACGTGACCACCAAACGTTTCGCCGCATTCGCGCTGGTTCTCTCGTCCATTGCCGCGGCGCAGCCTCAGCCCCGTTCTCCCGAAGAGACCGTCAAACAGTTCCACCTCCCGCCCGGCTTCACTGCCTCGCTCGTTGCGGGCGAGCCCGACCTCGTCCAGCCGATCTCGTTTTGCTTCGACGACCGCGGGCGGATCTGGGTCATCGAATCGCTCACGTATCCCAAGTGGGACCAGTCAGGGAAGACCGACCGCATCTCGATTCTCGAAGACCTCGACGGCGACGGGCGGTGCGAGAAGAAAACGGTGTTTCTCGAGACGCTCACCGGGCTGACCGGCATCGAACACGGGTTCGGCGGCGTTTGGATCGTCGGCCATCCGAACCTGTATTTCATTCCTGACAACGATGGCGATCTGAAGCCGGACGGCCCGCCACAGGTGCTGCTTAATGGCTTCGGCAAGCAGGGGACTCACAATTTGGTCTCCGGCCTGATCTGGGGCCCCGACGGCTGGCTCTACGGAGGGCACGGCGGCACCTCGTCGGGCTGGATCGGTCATCCCGACCTGCCCACGCCCGCCGACCGGCCCGGCCCGTCCGACCCCGGCACCTTTCACCGCCACCCCGTCGTCACGGGCGACGCCGCCGACCCGACCAGGGTCCGCTTGTTCTACGACGGCGGTGTCTGGCGCTATCACCCCAAGCGTCACGTCTTCGAGCCCGTCTCGGAGGGCACGACCAACCCGTGGGGCCTCGACTACAACGAGTACGGGCAGTTCTTCATCTCCAACTCGGTTACGCCGCACCTTTATCACGTCATCCCCGGCTCGCACGTGGAGCGGCGGCGGGCGTCGCCCAACTCGCGGTTTGCGTACGAGGTGTTGCCGTCGACCGCCGACCACAAGCATTATGCCGGCGCGGACTGGTCCAAGTCGCGCACGGGCCAGGCGGAGCTGGGCGGCGGGCATTCGCACTGCGGATTGATGATCTACCAGGCGGATGTTTGGCCGGCCGAGTTTCGCCGGGCAATCTTGATGAACAACATCCACGGCGACCGGATGAATCGCGATCTGCCCACGCGCAAGGGCTCGGGTTACACGGCCTTGCACGGCGCGGATTTCCTGACCAATTCCGACCCGTGGTACATGGCGCTGCACGTGAAGCAAACGCCGGACGGGAACGCGATCGTGTCCGACTGGTACGACACGGGCGAGTGCCACACGACCAAGCCGAACCAGACGAACGGGCGGCTGTACAAGATCGCATACACCGGCACCGGTCCGGCCCCCGCGCCGCCGGTCGGTGCCGACCCGCCCAAGCCGCTGAGCCTCCCGCGGCTCGAGCCGCTCGAGCTGGCGTCGCTGCAGACCCGCCCGAACGAGTGGCTCGCCCGCCGGGCCCGCCGGCTGTTGCAGGAACGCGGGCGGACCGACCCCGAGGTCCGGCCGATCTTCCACAAGTTGATCGCCGACCGCGAAGCACCCACCCCGCATCGCTTGCGGGCGCTCTGGTCCCTGCACGCGACGGAGCCCGCCGGGGCGAACCAGGTGATGCTCCTGAGTCTGGCCGCCGACCCGGACGAGTACGTGCGCGGGTGGGTCGTGACGCTGCTCGCCGAGTCGCGGACCGTGTCCAGGGAAGTGCTGAACGCCTTCGAAGCATTGGCCAAGTCCGACCCGTCTCCGTGGGTGCGGCGCTCGATCGCGTCGTCCGTCACGCGCATCCCGCTGGCCGACCGCTGGCCCATCCTGGCGGCGCTGGCGAGCCATGAGGGTGACGCCGCCGACGCCAACCTGCCGCCGATGATTTGGTACGGGTTGGAGCCGCTGGTGACGAGCGACGCGAAGCGCGCGATCGCGTTGGCTTCGAACGGGAAGATCGCCAAGCTTCGTGAGTGGGTCGTCCGCCGAATTGCGGACAAATGAGGCGCACCCCCACGTTTAGCCGCGACCCGTAGGCAAGCGACAGCGCCGCCCGAAGGCGGGCGCGTTGGCGCGGATCGCGCAAACCATGGGTGCAGTCGCACGGCCGTACCATGCCACCGGAAGTCTGCGCGGGCTCTCACAACAACGAATCCGCGAGCCGCGCCACGTTCTGCAGCACCTTGTGCCAGCCCGGTCGTGCCCGCCACTCCTCGGCAGTGATCTCTTCGCTGTCGGCAAAATACCGCTCCTGAATCCCCCGCAGCCGCGCGACTACGGCGCGGTCGTACACGACGAGCATGACCTCGGCGTTGAGGACGAAGCTCCGGATGTCCATGTTGCTCGACCCGATCAGGGCGACGTCGTCGTCGACGCTGACGTGCTTGGCGTGCAGGAACCGGCGGGTGTACGAGTGCACCCGCACGCCGGCCTCGAGCAGGTCTTCGTAGTACGACCGCTGCGCGAGCCCGACGAGGACCTGGTCGATCTGCTTCGAGACGACCAGGTGTACTTCGACGCCGCGGAGGACCGCGGTCTGGACGGCCTGCAGGACCGGCTCGTCGGGGATGAAGTAGGGGGTCGTGATCACGACGCGGTGCCGGGCGGCGTGCATCAGCGAGACGATCATGCGCTGGAGGTTCTGGTGCGGGTAGCCGGGGCCGCTGGGAAGGAGTTGCGCCGGGCTCGCGCCGGCCGCGGGCGTCGCGGGGAACATGCCCGCGTCGCGGATGCCCCGCGCGGTCTCGACGAAGTGGTCGGCCAGGAACACCGCTTGAAGCTGTGCGACGACGGGACCGGCCGCGCGCACGACGACGTCTTCGTACACCAGCGGCATCTTGAACGCGGGGTCGATCACGTTCTGGGAGCCGGTGTAGCCGATCGCGCCGTCGATCACGGCGAGCTTGCGGTGGTTGCGCAGGTCGACGCGCGCCGAGCTGATGCGCCGCCAGAGGCTGACGGGCAGGACGCGTACGACCTCCGCGCCGGTCGCCCGCAGGTCGCGCTCGATCGTGCCGACGAACTTGCGCGAGCCCGCGTCGTCGATGAGGAGTCGGCAGGAGACGCCCCGCCGTCGCGCCCGGACTAGCGCGTCGACGATCCGCCGGCCGACCGCGTCGTCGGCGAAGATGTAGTAGAGCAGGTGGACGTGGTGTTCGGCGGCGTCGATGTCGGCGACCAGTCGGGCGATCGCTCCGTCGTAATCGTCGAGGAGTTCGATCGCGTTACCGCCCATGATCTCGAAGTCGCCCAGGCCCTGCGCGAGGGCGACGGTGGTGGAGAACTCCGTGGGGAGCTCGAAGCCGGGCGGCAGGTCGAACGGCGTTTCGGGCGGGTCGAGCGTCGCGGTGGCGGCCTGAGGGTCGGCGGTGAACTCGGCTCGAAGGCGGCGCTCGCCCCGCGTCTCATGGCGTTCTGGCGCCACCGTCACGACGCCCCGCCGCAGCGCCTGCTCCTCCCGAATCACCCGCGAGATCCGCGCGTGCATGACCTTCCGCCGCCGCGGCAGGTACGGCCGGCCGATCAGCACGTACAGGACCAGCCCGAGCCAGGGGATGAGGAGGATCAGGAGCAGCCACGCGCGGGCCGCCGCGGGGCTGCGCCGCTGGGGGACGTAGACGAGCATGACGACGCGGATGACCCACTCGGAGATCTGATAGAGCGTCCAGAACAGGGGCCAGGTCATGCTGGAGGCGATTGTCGGTGGCGGGGCATCGGAAGTCTAAGAAAATGCGGGTGGGTACCGCGTCCATGCGTTCGAGGCTGTCATTCCTAAGTACTCCGAGGAATCTGGCTGGCGCATCAGGGCCCGCTCGATGCTGGCGATGCGCACGGTGAGTGAGTGGTCCGCCAACGTCGACCGGGCCTCGCCGATTCCGGCCAGATCCCTCGTTCCTCGGGATGACAGTCCCCACGCCCCGCTCCGTCATTGACCCGTCCGTGCCCCCCGCTAAACTTCGCCCCGTCACGCCCATCACCATCACGTCCGGGAAAACGAGGAGCTTTCCGATGCCCAACGGGAACGTTAACGTCTGCCTGATCGGCAACAAGTTTATGGGCCGCGCCCACGCCAACGCGTTCCTGAAGGTGAACAAGTTCTTCACACAGTTGCCGACCCAGGCCGTGATGCACACGGTCGTCGGCCGCAACGTCGCGGATAATGAGACCTTCGCCAAGCGGTGGGGCTGGCAGAACACGTCGAACGACTACAGGGCGGCGATCCGGAACCCCGAGATCGATCTGGTGGACGTGACGAGCCCGAACAACGCGCACGCCGAGATGAGCATCGCCGCCCTCGAGGCGGGCAAGCACGTCGCGTGCGAGAAGCCGTTGGCCGGCAGCATCGACGACGCCCGGGCGATGCGCGACGCGGCGAAGAAGGCGAAGAAGAGCAAGACGTTCGTGTGGTACGTGTACCGGCGGTGCCCGGCCGTCGCGCTGGCCCACCAGCTCGTGAAGGAGGGGCGGATCGGTCGGATCTACCACGTCCGCGCGTTTTACCTCCAAGACTGGGCCGGGCCGGAGGTGCCGCTCATCTGGCGGTTCAGCAAGAAGACGAGCGGCTCGGGCTCGCACGGGGACCTCGGGGCGCACATCATCGACATGGCCCGGTTCATCACGGGCGAAGAGTTCACGAGCGTGAATGGGTGCATCCAGGAGACGTTCATCAAGGAGCGCGAGATCCCGCAGGAGGGGAGCAAGGGCGGAATTGCGGCCGGGGCGTCGGGCGGGACGGCCAAGAAGGGC
>DASPKW010000304.1:0-7634 GCA_035627895.1 Tepidisphaeraceae bacterium
CAGACAAGAATGTCCGCCCCACCGAGGGGCTCCGCGCGCGCGCACACAAGGGAGGGCCCGTCCCTCGTCCACCGGACCGTCCCCTCATTCGCCCGGCGGGCGTGTCGTCCTCCCCTCCTGCCGCGGCGCGGAAGACCCGGCCCGCCATCCGCGATGGGGGGCGCGTCGTCGGCGATCGCCGCCGGGGCCAGAAGAGCGCCGGCACGTTCACGCTTCGCGGTCTTCCGGGGAGACATGGTGGTCGTCCGGCCGGCGCCGGTGTGGGGTCCGAGAATGTTGGCAGGGGCGCGAAACGCCGCGCCGCCTATGCGAAGGGATGCGCCGCACCCGCGGACGGTCGCGCCGCACCCGCGGACGGTCGCGCCGCGCCCGTGGACGGTCGCGCCGCGCCCGTGGACGGTCGCGCCGCACCCGCGGACGATCGCGCCGCACCCGCGGACGATCGCGCCGCGCCCGCGGACGGTCGCGCCACACCCGCGGCGCGTCTCGCCGCGCCCGTGAGCGGTCGCGCCGCGGGTGCGGGCGGTCGATTCGCGGGTGTGAGGCGGGGTCAAGCGGCGACGCACCGATCTGCGAACGCGGGCGCGGGGGGCCGCCGTCGTTTTTATCGGCCGGCGCGGCGTGCCGGGGCTGCGCCTCTGTGTTCTGATTCAAGAAGCGTGGATCACGGATGATCGCGAATGGCTTTGTCCGCATGCGTGTCGATTCGTGACCATTCGTGAAACCTCTTTTGTATTCTCCGTGCCTCCGTGACTCTGTGGTGAGTCTTCATTTCTGATATCCTCCGAGCGTGGCCGAGCCGCAGACTGCGACGAGTGTTCCCCGCGTCACCCGCCCCCGCGTCGGGCCGTGGTTTATGTTTCGGGGGACGTCGGGGTTCGAGTTCAACTCGGTCGAGCTCCCGATCGCCCATCTCGCGCCGGAACTCGTCGGCCTCCGCATCCTTCACCTCTCCGACCTGCACGTCCGGTCGTACTGGACGCGGGCGTACGACGAGCTGATCGCGCGGCTGGCGAAGGATCCGCCGGATCTGATTTTGTTCACGGGGGATTTCATCGACGACAAGCACGACCCCCGGCCGGCGCTGCCGCACTTGCGGAAGCTGCTGCCGGCGCTGCAATCGCGACTGGGGACGTACGCGATCCTCGGGAATCATGACCCGGTGGTGGCGGCGAGCGATCTGGGGGAGATGGGGGTCAAGCTGATCGACGGGGCGCGAGCGGTGCTGGAAACTGATCGCACATCCCTCGAACTGATCGGCCTCCCCGGCGTCGCCCGGCACGACCTGGATGCGGCGTACGTGGCGTCGCTGCCGGCCAAGACGCCTGGTGTGCTGCGAATCGTGCTGAGCCATTACCCGGATCACGTCCGGCGGATCAGGCCGCTGGAGGCGGATCTCATGCTGGCCGGGCACACGCACGGGGGGCAGGTCTGCCTGCCCGGGGGGCGGCCGCTGATCACCCACGACAAGCTGGGGCGGCCGTATCACCACGGGGTGCATCGGTTCGAGAAAACGTGGGCAATCGTGTCGCGGGGGTTCGGATTCGCCAGCCCGCCGGTGCGGTTGTTCTGCCCGGCGGAGGTGGTGCAAATAACGCTGGTGGGGGAAGCGCGGTAGAAACCTTGCCGCGGCGGGGGGCGTAGTGTTAGTGCCGCCCGGAGCCGTCCGTCATGCCTAAGCACGATGGAGCGAGCTGGCCCGCGTTTGACGAAGGAAACCGGGCCGCGGACGGTGCAACCGTCACCACGCGGCGGAGCGTTCGTGCTGTCATCCCGAGTGTACGCACGAGGGATCTGGCCCGGAGCGGAAGGGCCCGTCCGACGGCGAAAGTGTGACGGCCAACGCCTTGGCGAGAAGGAACCGGCCGCGACGGACCGGCCAGATTCCTCGGAGTACCTCGGAATGACAACGAGGGACGGTTTTGGGCAAAGTGGACGATTGTCTCTCTCGGATTGACGACCTCTCATGAAGAATCGCATTGCCTTTGCTGTCCTGCTCGTCGGTCTGTCGCCCGTGCTCTCGCGCGCGGTCGAGAAGGTCGACTTCAACCGAGAGGTCCGGCCGATCTTGTCGGACGCGTGCTTCACCTGCCACGGGCCGGACGACAAGACGCGGAAGGGGAACGTGCGGCTGGACATGGCCGAGCACGCGTTCAAGATCGGCGACAGCGGGAAGGCGGCGATCGTGCCCGGGAAGCCGGACGCGAGCGAGTTGATCAAGCGGCTGACGACGGCGGACGAGGACGACCGGATGCCGCCAGCGTCGACGCACAAGGTGGTCAAGCCGGAGCAGGTGGCGACGCTGCGGAAGTGGATCGAGCAGGGGGCGCCGTACGCGGGGCACTGGGCGTTCGCGGCGCCCGTTCGGCCGGCGGTGCCGGCGGTGAAGAACGCCGCGTGGGTGCGGAACCCGATCGACGCGTTCGTGCTGGCGAAGTTGGAGGCGCTCGGCCTGTCGCCCGGCGCGGAAGCGGATCGGCGGACGCTGCTAAGGCGGGTGACGCTCGACCTGACCGGTCTGCCGCCCACGCCGGCGGAGGCGGATGCGTTTGCGAATGACGCGTCGCCCGATGCGTATGAGAAGGTGGTCGACCGGTTGCTCGCCAGCCCGCGGTACGGCGAGCGGATGGCGATGAACTGGCTGGATGGGGCGCGCTACGCCGACTCGCACGGGTACCAGGCGGATTGGGAGCGCTACCAGTGGCGGTGGCGCGAGTGGGTGATCGACGCGTACAACCGGAACCAACCGTTCGACCAGTTCACGATCGACCAGATCGCGGGGGACATGCGGCCCAACGCCACGATCGAGCAGCGCCTGGCGACCGGCTTCCACCGCAACCACCGAATGAACACCGAGGGCGGGTCGATCGCCGAGGAGTGGCGGACCGAGTACGTAATCGACCGCGTCGACACGACGGGGATGGTCTGGCTGGGCCTGACGCTGGGCTGCTCGCGGTGTCACGACCACAAGTTCGACCCGGTCTCGCAGAAGGAGTTTTACCAGCTCTACGCCATCTTCAATAACAACGCCGAGGCGGGGAAAGGGGCGGAGAAGGCCGGGAATCACGAGCCGGCGATGAAGGCGCCGCGGGCGGAGCAGCTGGCGCAATTGGCGGAGCTCGACAAGCAGATCGCCGCCGCGGAGCGGGTGGCGCGGGAGAAGGAGCAGAAGCTGCCGGAGCTGCTGGCGAAGTGGGAGGTGAGTCCGGACGCGCGCAAGCCGGGCGTGGGGTGGGTGACGGTATCGCCGTCGGAAGTGAAGGCGTCGGCGGGCATGACCAAGCTGACCAAGCGGGCGGACAACACGGTGGTGGCGAGCAAGCAGAACTCGTCTAACGATTCGCCCACAGACACGTACACGGTGAAGTTCACGCTGCCCGCGGGCGAGCACACCGCGATCCGCCTGGAGGCGCTGACGGACGACTCGCTCCCCGGCAAGGGGCCGGGGCGGTCGCCGAACGGGAACTTCGTTTTGACCGACTTCGCGCTGAGCGCGGACGGAAAGCCGGTGAAGTTCGCGAGCGCATCCGCCGACTTCGCGCAGGAGAACTATCCGGTCGCCAACGCATTCGACGCGGACAAGGCCGGCACCGGCTGGGCCGTGCACCCGCGCGGCGGGACGTCGCACCACGCCGTGTTCGCGCTCGACAAGCCGATCGTGCTGGAGAAGGCGACGCCGGCGACGGTGACGATGGAGTTCAAGTCGCGGTTCGCCAAGCACGCGCTGGGCAAGTTCCGCCTGTCGGTCACCAACGCCGCCAAGCCGCACGAGGCGGTCGGGACGCCGGCGTCGATTTTGACGATCCTCGACACGCCGCCGGGCAAGCGAAACGAGAAGCAGCGGGACGCGCTGACGGCGTACTTCCGCGAGCGGTACGCGGGCGAGATCACGGACGCGGACCGGGCGCTGGCCAGGGCGAGGGCCGAGAAGGCGGCGCTCGAGGACGCGATCCCGACGGCGATGGTCATGAAGGAGATGGACAAGCCGCGCGAGGCGCACGTGCTGATCCGCGGCGAGTACGACAAGCCCGGCGAGAAGGTCGAGATGGGCCTGCCCAAGTTCTTCGGCAAGCTGCCGGAGGGCGCGCCGATGAACCGGCTCGGCCTGGCACAGTGGATGGTGAAGGACGACAACCCGCTGACGAGCCGGGTCGCGGTCAACCGCTACTGGGAGATGTTCTTCGGCACCGGGATCGTCAAGACGAGCGAGAACTTCGGCAGCCAGGCCGATTGGCCCAGCCACCCGGAACTGCTGGATTGGCTCGCGACGGAGTACGTGCGCCTCAAGTGGGACACCAAGGCGATGCTCCGGCTGATGGTGACGTCGGCCGCGTACCGCCAGAGCGCGAAGGTCACGCCCGAGCTCTTGGAGAAGGACCCGGAGAACCGGCTGATCGCCCGCGGTCCGCGGTTCCGCCTGCAGGCCGAGATGGTGCGCGACCAGGCGCTGGCCGTCGCCGGCACGCTGGTCGAAAAGCTCGGCGGACCGAGCGTGCGGCCGTACCAGCCGGACGGCGTGTGGGACGAGATCAACGTCTACGGCAACCTCCGCAATTACAAGCACGACAAGGACGAGAACCTCTATCGGCGGAGCATGTACACGATCTGGAAGCGGACGGCCGCCCCGCCGGCGATGACGACGTTCGACATGCCCAACCGCGAGGTGTGCCAGGTGAAGCGCTCGCGCACCAACACGCCGTTGCAGGCGCTGGCGCTGATGAATGATGTGACTTACCTGGAGGCGGCGCGGGTGCTGGGCGAGAAGGGGATCGCGAGCGGGAAGACGCCGGCGGAGCGCGTTGAGTGGATGTTCAAACGCTCGACCGGGCGGGCGCCGACGGAGCGCGAGTCGGCCGTGCTCGCCGCGGGTCTGGAAAAGCGCTTGGCGAAGTACAAGGCTGACGTGGAGTCGGCGAAGAAGCTGATCGCCCAGGGCGAGAGCAAGCCGGACCCGAAGCTCGACCCGGCGGAGTTGGCCGCGTACGCGACGACGGCGAGCGTGATCATAAACCTCGACGAGGTCGTGACGCGGGAGTGACGACGGATGACCGGTGGCACGCGTAGCACGCGTAGCACGCGTAGGGCTCGCTTCAGCGAGCGGAACGCCGTCGCGACCGGGCCTCGAAAGAACAAGGACGCTTCGCGGCGGCGAACGGATTTTGCTCGCTAAAGCGAGCCCTACGAAGCTGGCGATTTCACCATGACCCTCCCCCAACCCATCCTCGACCGAATCAACCGCGTCAACCGGCGGACGTTCCTGCAGCGCTCGGCCGCGGGTATTGGCGCCGCGGCGCTCGGCACGCTCCTGGCCGACGGCGCCGTGCGGGCGGCGGACGTCGCTAAGCCGCAAGCCGCAGGGGGGGCGAAGCAGCTCGGCTTGTCCGGGCTCCCGCACTTCGCCGCCAAGGCCAAGCGCGTCATCTACCTGTTCCAGTCGGGCGCGCCGTCGCAGATGGACCTGTTCGACTACAAGCCGCAGCTCGAGAAGTACCGCGCGCAGGAGCTGCCGGATTCGATCCGCAAGGGGCAGCGGCTGACGACGATGACGTCGGGGCAGAAGGCGTTCCCCGTCGCGCCGTCGGCGTTCAAGTTCGCCAAGTACGGCAAGGGCGGGGTCGAGATGAGCGAGCTCGTCCCGCACTTGCACACGGTCGCCGACGAGATGTGCGTGATCCGCTCGATGTTCACCGAGGCGATCAACCACGACCCCGCGATCACGTTCTGCCAGACCGGCGGGCAGCTGGCGGGCCGGCCGTCGATCGGGAGCTGGGCGAGCTACGGGCTGGGGTCGGAAAACCAGGATCTGCCGGCGTACGTGGTGCTGACGAGCAAGGGGACCGGCCGGGCGGACGACCAGCCGCTCTACGACCGCCTGTGGGGCTCGGGCTTTTTGCCGACGATCCACCAGGGCGTGAAGTTTCGCAATTCCGGCGACCCGGTGCTGTGGCTCAGCGACCCGGCAGGGATCGACCGCCCGGTGCGGCGCGAGATGCTCGACGAGCTGGCGGCCCTCAACGGCATCCGCCACGACGCGCTGGGCGACCCGGAGATTGCGACGCGGATCGCGCAGTACGAGATGGCGTTCCGCATGCAGACGAGCGTGCCGGAACTCGCGGACATCTCGAAGGAGCCGCAGTCGGTCATCGACATGTACGGGCCGAACGTGCGCAAGCCGGGGACGTACGCCGCCAACGCGCTGCTCGCGCGGCGGCTGTGCGAGCGCGGCGTGCGGTTCGTCCAGCTCTTCCACATGGGCTGGGACCAGCACGGCAATTTGCCCAAGGCGATCAAGGGCCAGTGCTCCGACACCGACCAGCCGACCGCCGCGCTCATCAAGGACCTCAAGGCCCGCGGCCTGCTCGAAGACACCCTCATCGTCTGGGGCGGCGAGTTCGGGCGCACCGTCTACAGCCAAGGCGCGCTGACCAAGGACAACTACGGCCGCGACCACCACCCCCGCGCGTTCAGCGTGTTCATGGCCGGCGCTGGCATCAAGGGCGGCACGACCTACGGCGCGACCGACGACTACTCGTACAACATCACCGAAAACCCGACCCACGTGCACGATTTGAACGCGACGATCATGCACCTGATGGGCGTCGAGCACACGCGGCTGACGTACCGATATCAGGGCCGGGATTTCCGGCTGACCGACGTGCACGGGGAGGTCGTGAAGGCCGTGCTTGCGTGAGGCGCGCTGGGAAACTTCTCCGATTGGGCAAGGGAGGAATCCCACTTTACCTGCCCCGCTTCACGTCTGCACCGGCAGGTTCAATCGGCGGAGCAGGTCCTCGCCGGCCTTCGTCTCATACCCGTACCAATCGTCGTATAGCTCCGCATCACCCGTCTCGCGATAAAGGAGGACGGAGCTGTCGATCAAGTAGTAGGAACGCCGGTCGCCCTTCCATGCGTATTCCCCGTCGAGACACACCAGTTCGATCGTGCAACCGGCCGATTCGAACCTTTCGAGAATGCCCTCTCCGGCTGCCCCCAACGATCCCATGACGCATTCTTGAAGGACGAACGTGACCAAGAATTCGGACAGGGTGCACTTCAATTGCCGCCAAGTCGGGCGGTCGGTTCGATGCGAGCCGTCGACGCTGACCCAAACGCCGGCGTCGTCCCCGTGCGTCAGCGTGGCCGCCTCCCAAACCCCCTGATTCTCCGCCATGAAGACGAAGTATGATCCGTCTCGGTAGACACTCCCCCAAGCCTGTCGGGCCAGAGGAAGGAACCGGTCCTGACGGCAAAAGCGATTGTCCGAATAGCGTTCGTCGTTGGGCGGCCACCGGCCTGCGAATGCGTAGAACCGTCGCAACACACCCGGGATTTGCAGTTGGTCGAGCACCGTGGGTGGGTGCCCAAATTCGGGCTTCCGGGTGCCGTACCACCGCTCGAGAAACCGCTCCAAGCCGGAAAGGCGGGTATCGGCATTGGTGTTGTCGATTAGGGGCATCGGATACAAATCGTAGCTCGAGCGATTGCCAAACGAAAACGGGCGCCGGATCGCTCCGGCGCCCGTCTCTGTTATCGACTCGGACTTCGACTTACTTCCCTTCCGCCCAGCCCTCTTCGCCGACGAGTCGCACGAACCGGCACGCGCACACGTCGGTCGTGATCAACTCGTCGCCCAC
>DASPKW010000305.1:0-30437 GCA_035627895.1 Tepidisphaeraceae bacterium
CGATCGTCGAGGCGCGGACGGCCTACGAGATCAAGGATGGCAAGCCGCGGGGCAAGGACGACACGGTCGGGGACTTCGTCAAACTCATGGACCCGGCCGCGAGGCCGACGCGTGCGCAGGTCGAGGGCGCGGTGCAGCCCCAGTTCCGCATGGCGATCGGGCGACGGGCGAGTGCCGAGGAACTGGGCCGGCTCGTCGCGCTGTACGACGGCTGCGCGGCCGACGGCGGCGGCCGCCCGCCCAACGACCGGCTCGAAGAGGTGGCGCTGCCCGACCTGCTCGCCCGACGGGTCCGGCGCACGACTGCTGGCGGTCGCCGGCCGCCCGGCGGTAGCATCACCCGGGCCGAACGGTCGGACGGGACGAGGACGGACGAATGGCGCGCCAACCACATCACGCGGGGCGGGGCGACGCGGCCGCGGGGGCCGGCGGGCGGTCGCCGATCATGGCCGCGTGGCTCGCGGGCGACATCCCGCGGGCCCTGGAGATCGCGCGGGCCGTCCCGCCGGGCGACCCGGCGCACGCCGCGGCCCGCGCCCTGCTGATGGGCGTCGCGTTCGACGACGGCGCCTGCACCGTCGAGGCCGCGCTCGACGCCCACGAGCGGGCGCTCGCCGCCCCGGTCGCCGACGTCGACCTCCGCGCCTCGCTCCTCCGCAACACGGCCCACTTCCTGATCGCCGTGAACCGGTTGGCGGACGCGCGGCGCGTCCTGCGCGAGCTCGAGGCCGTCGACGACCGGCTCCACCCCCGCCTGCGGCTGGTCGTCCCCGCGACCCGGTGGCGGCTCGCGCGCGCCGACGACTCGTACCCCGAGGAACTCGCCGCCGTCGAGCGCGGGTTCGCCGTCGTCGACCGCGAGCGGCTGATCCCGCCCGAGCGGGTCGGGCTCGCGCGCCTCATGCTCCACTGGCAGCGGCTCCAGTCGGCGCTGGCCAACCACGACGTCCGGACCGCCGAGGCCGACGTGGCCGCCGTCCGTCAGTTTCACGCGCACTCGCTGAGCGCCGCCTGGTGGTCGTGGGAGCTCCCGGAGATCGCGATGCTCGAGCTGTCCGGGCGGTTCGAGGAGGGGTTGGGACGGCTCCGCCGGCTCCCGGCGGACGTCCGGCACCGGCAGCGGAAGACCGTGGACGTGTTGGAGGCGACGCTCCTGATCCGCCTCGGGCAGGTCGCCGAGGCGGACGGGCTCATCGACCGGCTGGCGCGCGACGCCGGGCCTGGCGCGGGCTCGTCGCAGGGCGCGGGCGAGGTCGCCGAGGCCGACGTCGCCGCCCTCCGTGGGCTCCGCGCGATGGCGGTGCGCGAGCTCGAGCACGTCTGGGAGGCGGCCGAGGTCCTGAGCCGCGCCACGCGCACCGACCACCCGCTCTGGGCCTCGCGCGCGAACGAGCTGTTGATCGAGGCCGGGCTGGCGACCGGCCGCGCCCCGCTCGCCCGCCGCCTCCTCGAGCGCGAGGACGTCGACCGCGCCAAGGCTCGCTACCGGGTGCCGTGGGCCCGCCTCTTCTGGCAGGAGGGCGACCGGGCCGGGGCGGCCGAACATTTCGCCCGGGCGCTGACCGCCGTATTGCCCGACTACCCGGGCTACGTCGCCCGCCAACTCCAGTTCGCCCTGGAGCTCACCGCCTACGACGCCGCCCGCCTGTGGGCCTTGGCGCTCGAGCACCTCCGTGCCGCGCCCGCCTCCCCGCCGACCGCCCCGCCGAATGCGCCCGACTCGGGTGCCGCGCGGGGCACCATCGGCCGCCGCCGCCACCTGCTCCGCCTGTTCGACGAGTACCGCCGGCTCACCCGTGCCCAGGTGGTCGCCCTGCTCGGCTGCGCGCCGGCGACGGCCACCCGCGACTTGGGCGTTCTCGTCGCCGAGGGCGAAATCCAGCGGGTCATGACGTCCGCCCACCTCCGGACCAGCTATTTCGTTCGAAAAACTTGACGTTCCGTCAAGTGAATTGCGGGGCACCCCGTCTTTACGGATATCTTACGGATAGGATGCGCATCAACATTTCGAAATATTAGATCAGGGGGTTCCGGCTCGTCAATACAACTCGCCGCCGAATCAGTGCTTACAGTTGTCACCGACATTGCTTCGGCCTGTTTTCCACGCTTCCGGACCGAGGTCGTACCTTTCCTCGTACGGCTAATAAACTCCTCGTCGACCGATTCGGAGGTCGTGCGGGACGAGGGTTGAACGGGTTTGGCCGCCATGGTTCGTGGGAGTTCGAGTCGGGCGGCCCGGAGGTTTGAGCGTGTCTCGAAAGCTGTTTTCCCCAACCCTCTCAGGAGGATCGCGCACGGCTGCCCGGGCGTTCACGCTCGTCGAGCTGCTCGTGGTCATCGGCATCATCGCGCTGCTGATCTCGATCCTGCTGCCCGCGCTGAGCAAGGCCCGCGAGCAGGCGCAGGCGACGAGCTGCCTGTCCAACCTCCGGCAGATCGGGATGGGCCTGGTGCAGTACACGATCGACCACAAGGGGTACATCCCGCCGATGGCGTACAGCAACGCCGCCCCCACGCCGGGGCCGAACCGGCACTCGTGGGGCACGATCCTTCTCGACTTCGGCTACCTGACCGGCCCGCGGCAGAACGATTCGTCCGGCGCGGCGTCGACGGCGGACTCGTCGACCGGGAACAGCGTCTTCCGGTGCCCGAGCGGGGAGGACTTCAACGGGTTCGACCTGATCTGGGGCAGCCCCCGGCCGAGCATCACGAACGGATGGCTCAAGGGGTTCTGGCGGACGATCTCGCCCGACACCGGGGCGGCGCTCGACATCTGGTACGTGGCCAACGGGTCGTGGAACAGCCAGGCGTTCCCGATGCCGCGCATCCCGCAGGACGGCGGGAGCCCGACCGACCCGAGCAAGTGGAAGCTGCACAAGGTGACGGCGATCCGCAAGTCGTCGGAGGTGTGGCTGATCGCGGACGGCCTCTACGGGCACAGCCCGAACAGCCAGCAGTGGGGCGTGAGCGCGCGGCACCGGCGGGGCGGCACGGCGAACTTCGTGTACGCCGACGGGCACGCCGACACGGTCGACGTGAAGGACTGGGTGAGCAGCGAAGTGTGGAACAAGACCGAATACGACAACGTGACGAACAACGTGACCGTGCCGCTCCCGAAGTGGAAGGTGGCGGCGCAGTAGCTGGTAGCGGCAGTCGGGACGGCCCGTGCCGGGCGCGGTGACGAACGTCACCGGGCGCGTCCGGTTGGGTCGACCGCGAGAGTGAGTCCATTTCTGTGGCGCGCACGGTCCGACGGCCGGGCGCCTGAGGGTCCGACCGGCGACGCGGAGGTCGCCGGGCGCGGACGAGCAACGTGTCTTTCCGAGTCGGCCCGCGCGCTCCCGCGTGCGGCGCGCGAACGTCATGTCTGCACCCGCGAGCCCGGTTCTCGGCGCGCGCGGCGTGCTTCCGGAGGGCTGGTATGTCGCAGGAGATGAGAGTGTCGCGCCGCCGCTGTGCCGCGCGGGGCAGGATCGCGGCCGCCGTGGCCGCCGCAACGTTGACGGGCGCCGCGTGGGCGGCGACCCCGGTGTGGAACGTCCAACTCACCGGCGGTCCGCACGACTACAACAACCCCGCGAACTGGAACGCCGGCGCGGGCCCGGTCCCGACCGACGGGGACACCGCCGCGATCAACGCCAACTACACCGGCGCGCTCACGCTCGACGTCACGGCCGCGTCCGGGCTGAACACCCTGACGCTCGGCGACTCGGCCCCGACCGCGTCGTTCGGCACCGACTACGTCCCGGTCACGATCGGCGGCGCGCAACTGACGTTCCAGAACGCCGGCGCGGTCGCGGCCGCCGGCACGATCAACTCGAGCAACGGCGCGAACACGGTCAACAACGCGCTGGCGATGAGCCAGGCGGGCGGGGTCACCGGCCTGACGATCAACGCCAACGGCGGCACGCTCACGCTCAACGGCGACGTGTCCGGCGCGGCGAACGTGATCGTCGGCGGCAGCGCGGGCGCGTTTTACTTCGGCACGTTCACGCCCAACCCGGGCGTGGCCGTGCTCAACGGGGCCAAGTCGTTCACGGGCAACCTGACCGTGAACGCGGGCGCGGCCGTCCAGGCCAACTCGTCGGCCGCGCTGGGCGCCGCCGCCGGGCCGGGGCACGTGACGGCGACCGGCGCGGTCTACCTGAACTACGCCGGCGCCGGGGCGGACCTGGCGACCAAGATCAACACCGCCTCGACCGGCGCGGTCGGCATCACCGCCGCGTCGGCCGGGTCCGCCTTCGACTTCGCGTCGCACGGGTCGCTCGCGCTCGGCTCGGGCGTGACCGGCACGGCCGCCTCGGGCGGCGTCACGTACACCGGCGCGCTGACCCCGAACGGGGCCGGCTACCGGTTCGGCGGGGGCGGCGCCGCGACCAAGCTGATCCTCGGCGCCGGGACACTGACCGGCGCCGCGGGCGCGACGGTCGCCGGCTCGGGCATCACGCAGATGGGCAACGCCGCCGCCGGATACTCCGGGGCACTCGCCGCGACCGGCGGCACGCTGTACGTCCCGAACGGCGTCAGCCTGCAGGCCGCCGCGTCGCTGACGACCAGCGGCACCGGCCCGACGACCGCGGCCGCCGTCCTGCTCGACCCGACGCAGGCCTACACCGGCCCGGGCGTCACGCTCGACAACGGCGCGATCGGGTGGACCGGCAATAAGTCGATCACCGCGCTGCCCGGCGCCTATTCGGCCAACACGATCGCCGGGCCCGGCGACTACAACGTCGCGAACGCCAAGCTGCTGAATCTCGGCGGCGTCCACTCGTCCGGCACGATGACGCTCGGCGGCGGGTTCGCAATCGCCGACGACGGCGGCACGCCGGTCGCGCTCGTCAAGAGCGGGTACAACTCGACGCTCGACCTGACCACCGCCCCCGCCGGCGGGAACGGCTTCACCGGCGGCATGTACGTCGCCGGCGGGACCGTGCTGTTCAACAACGCCAATCAACTGGGGGCGGGCGCGAGCGGGAGCGGCCAAAACCGCATCGTCATCGATAGCGGCATCCTGAAACTGGCCCCCGGCTCGGGCACGGTCGTGCTGAACCGGAACGTCGGCGTCCGCGGCGGCGGGCCGTTCCTCGACGGGCGGCCGAACACTGCCGCGATCGACGTCTCGGCGGGCGACACCCTGCGGATCACCTCCGCGCTGGGCAGCGCGAACAACGGTGGCATCGCGACCCGCGAGGGCCTCCGCAAGGCCGGCGCGGGCACGCTCGAAATCCTGCCGTCGGCGATCGACTACACGACGTCGAGCATCATCAACCACAGCTACTACGTCAACGAGGGCACGCTCCGGACCAACTTCATGCCGTACCGCAACCAGGCGGGTGCGGCGACCGGGTTCCTCGTCTTCACCGGCACGTCCACGTTCGACGTGCAGGCCTTGCCGGTCGGCACCAGCGTCCCGTCCTCCAACTACAACGGCGGGTACGGGTTCCAGGACGTGGTCGTCATGCCCGGCGTGACGGGGACCATCTCGGTCGCGGCGGGCGGGCGGTTCAAGACCGACGGCCGGAGCAACGGCGGCCTGAACATGGTCGGTAGCGGCGGCACGCTCGTCATGAGCGGTGCCGACGACACGGCCCTGTTCCAGTTCGGCCCGTGGCAGTCGTCCGGCTCGACCGAGACCGGCACCAGCCCGGGCGGGACGGTCGACCTCCGCGGCGGCACGGTGAGCGCGCCGGGGTTCAACGCGAACAACTTCGCCGTCTTCCCGCGCGACGCCACGTTCACGATGAAGCTGAACGGCGGCGTCTGGGACGTGACGAACTTCGCCGGCTCGCACACCGGGCACCTGGTCGTCAACGACCTGTCCGCCGCCGGCACGCCCCGGATTGGGGTGAGCGTGGCGACCGCCTCCACGTCCGGGACCTCGGGCGCCTACGCGATCGCGGGCACCGGCAACACGTCCTGGCGCGGCACGCTCGAGAAGACCGGCGTCGGCAACCTCCGGGTCAACCGCACCGGCGGCACCGTGACCGTCGCCGCCGGGTCGACCCTGAAGATCTCCGCCGGCCAGATCCTCGCCGGTGGCGCCGCCGACCCGTTCACCGACAACTCCGGCACCGCGACCAACGGTACGTCCGTGGCCGTCCTCAACGACGCCACGTTCAGCGTGACCGACGGCGCCAAGCAGGTCGCGTCCGTCCTCAACTCGGCCCCGACCGCCGGCACGCTCAACGTCAGCGGCACCGGCGTCCTGAGCGCCCGGAAGGTCGTCCAGAACACGATCAACATCGGCGCCGGGACCCGCCTCAACCTGACCGGCGGCGTCGCCACCAACGGGGCCGGCAACTACGACGACTCGACCGCCAACACCCTGGCCGTGAACGGTACCCTCGACATCGGAAGGAGCGGAATCGCCGTGCCCAACTCGTCCCTCTCGTACGCGGCCGCCGCCGCCATGATCACCGGCGGGCAGCTCGTCAGCTCGGGCGTCCAGGCCCAACCGGCATCGCGCCAGGTCGGCGTGGTCGACAACGGGACGGTCACGACCGCCCGGTACACCACCCAGGGCGACACGAACCTGGACGGCCAGTTCAACATCTTCGACGTGTTCGCGATCAACGGCGCGGGCAAGTTCGGCCAGGGCCCGGACACGGCCGTCTGGGCCGAGGGCGACGTGAACTACGACGCGGAGTTCAACATCTCCGACGTCTTCGCGATCAACGGCGCCGGGCAGTTCGGCGCCGGCCCCGTCACCGACCAGGCCGACAATACGCTCGTCGGCGTGCTCGACGTCCCCGCCGGGAGCGACGGGGACGGGAAGATCACCCTGATCTACGACGCCGCGACCGGCGACCTCAAGATCGACACGGACGGCGTCGGCGTCGGCGGGATCAACCTGAGCTCGATCGGCAGCGCGTTCAAGAACGGCGCGGTCGGCACGAGCCCGATCTTCTACCAGGCCAACGCCGGCGGGACCACGCTCGGGTTCGGCGCCTTGGCGGGGTCGATCGCCGACGGGACAATCCTCCCCGGCGTGTTCGACCCGGGGCTAACCGAGTCGTTCCTCCTGTCGGACCTGACCGTGACCGGCGTGACCAGCGGCCCGGCGGCGAACCAGGTCACGTTCGCGGTCGTTGCCGTGCCGGAACCGGCCGCCTTGGGCCTGCTCGGCGCTCTGGCGCTGGGCCTGTGCCGCCGGTCGACGCGCCGCGGGGAACGTGCGGGACGGTAACCGTATTCCCCACGCGCCGCGGTTGGCGAACCGTTGGTCGTGCTGTCCGATGTAACGTCGGCGGCGGTCGAACTGGCCGCCGCCGACGTTGCTAGAGTGGTTTTCACCGCAGTTCGCAGGGCGGTTGTCAGGTTTGGTCAGATTCGGGCACCGTACAGACGTCGGGAGGTCTTCCGACGCCGCGCGTCATTCGTTTGAGCATCTGCAAGATGAGATTTGCCTCGACTTTACGCCTGCTTCTCATCCCGGTGGTCGGAGCCCTGGCGACCGGCGTCGGCTCCGGGGCTCCCCCGGCCGCACCGGCCGTGCCGCCGGGGGGCGGGGACTTCGCGCAGGTCGCGCGCACCGTCCTCCAGCAGTTCTGCATCGAGTGCCACGGCCCCGACAAGCAGAAGGCCCGCCTCCGGTACGACCAGCTCGCCGGGTATCGGATCGAGGACCGGAACCTCTGGGCGAAGATGCACGAGCAGATCTCGTCCGGCGAGATGCCGCCGGCCGACCACGCGCCCCAGCCGACGGCCCACCAGCGCCAGGCGCTGCTCGCGTGGATCGAGAGGTCGGCCGCCGACGCCCGGACGGCCGCGGGTGCCGGCGGGACGCGCCGCCTTAACCGCCGCGAACTGTCGGCCGCGCTCCAGGACGTGACCGGCCTGTCCGTCGACTACGCGCTAAGCATCCCCGGCGACGGCAAGGTGGGCGGGTTCGACACCGGGGCCGATGCGCTCCAGGACGCGGCCGACTCGGTCACGACGGTGATGAAGATCACCCGCCGGGCGGTCGACGGGATTCGGTTCCTCGAACCCGCGCCGGCGCAGCCGGTTGTGTTCAAGGCGAGCGAGACGGACAACCCGCGGAAGCACTTCGAGGTTTTGTTCGACCCGGCCGGCAAGCGGCCCGGCAAGCCCAAGCCCGGCAAGGAATTGCCCGGCATGATGATCCCCGCGAGTTGGCTCGGGGACCGCGAGGGGGCCGAGACGCACTTCCCGATACCGGCCGACGGCGGGGCGGTCGCGCGGATTAAGTTGCGCGTCGCCGCCGTCAAGCCGTTCCCGAACCTGCCCAGCCCGCGGCTGTGGGTCGAGGTGGGCGGCCAGGACTTCGACTACCACGAGGTCACGGGCACGCTCGAGAAGCCCGAGGAGCTGGTTTACGAGGTGCAGCTCGACGAGCTGCCGGCCGGGCGCCGGGGCATCCAGTTGTCGCTCAAGAGCCGGGTCGAGGTGCCGTACGCGGTCGAGGGGTTCGAGAACGACGAGCCGGAGGTCAAGCCGGACCGCCCGCAGGACTTCGTGCCAGGCGGGGTCGGGTTGTACCGCCCGCGGTACGACCGCAAGCTGCCGCAGGAGAAGCGCCCGGTCCCGTTCGCGATGGTGCTGGACGCCGAGCTCGTCGCGGATCACGTCGCCCAGTGGCCCCCGGCGAGTTGGAACGCCAACCTCGGGACGATCGGGGACGACGCCGAGAGCGCCCGAAAGCTGATCGCGCTGTGGGCCGAGCGCGCCTGGCGGCGGCCGGTCGCGCCGGCCGAGCTCGAGCGGTTCGACGCGCTGTACGCCAAGCTCCGCGCGGACGGCATGACGTTCGACAACGCGCTCCGCGCCGCCTTCCAGTCCGTGCTGATGAGCGCCGGCTTCCGCTACCTGCCCGCGGCAGGGGATCCGGCCGCCGGGCAGCACGCGGTCGCGTCGCGCCTGAGCTTCATGCTCGTCGGGGCCCCGCCCGACGCCGAGCTGCGCCGCCTCGCCGCCGCCGGGAAGCTGCGCGACCCGGCCGTGCTCGACGCGCAGGTCGACCGCCTGCTCGCAGGCCCGCGGGCCGTCGAGGGGTTCGTCCGGCCGTTCGTCATGCAATGGCTCGAGATGGACCAGCCGATCACGCTGGTGATGGACCACATCCGCAAGCAGGACTTCCGGTTCGGCCGGCACCTGAAGGCGTCGATGAAGGACGAGACGGTGCGGTACGTCGGCGCGCTGATCGCCGAGAACCGACCGGCCGCCGAGCTGGTCGCCAGCGACTGGACGCTGATGAACGACATCCTCGCCCGCCACTACGGGTACCCGGCGATGGCCGGCGGCACGTTGCGCAAGGTCGTGCTCCGCAAGGACGACCCCCGCGGCGGCGGCATCCTCGGGCACGCCGGCATCCAGTCGATGCTTTGCTGGATGGGCGAGAATTGGGTGATCTACCGCGGCGCCTGGGCGCTGCGGCACGTCCTGGACGAACCACCGCCCCCGCCCCCGCTCGAGGTGCCCGAGCTCGTCCCGTCCGACGGCAAGAACGCCGGCAAGTCGTTCCGCGAGCTGCTCGTCCAGCACCAGGCCGACGCCAACTGCTCGACGTGCCACCGGAAGATGGACCCGCTCGGGTTCGCGTTCCAGAACTTCGACCTGTCCGGCCGCTGGCGCGACGTCGAGCACGAGAAGTACACGCGCAACGAGCTGGACGGGAAGATCGAGTGGAAGGGCGCGGGCAAGACGCGCCCGGTCGATGCGGCGGGCAAGCTCCCGCGCGGCGAGGCGTTCACGACCTGGGCCGAGTGCAGGCAACTGATCGCCCGGAACTACCAGGACGACGTGGTCCGCGGGCTGCTCAAGAGCTGGGTGATCTACGGCACCGGCCGGCTGCCCGACGTGGACGATTTGGCCGGGATCCGCCGGCTGATGGCCGAGCAGAAGGCCGGGGGCTACAAGGCCCGCGACCTGCTCAAGGGCCTCGTGCGGTCCAAGATGTTCCTCGGGGGTGCCTGAAGCGCCCCGGGTCGTGCAGCGACAACGAAAGCGGTTCGAAAGCGTCTAAAACTGTGGCACTAAAGTGCCACAGCCGGTGAAGGACACGAGGAGTCGAACAATGAAGCCGACCTGGTTTTCCCGCCCCGCCCCGATCAGCCGCCGCGCGACGCTCCGCGGGCTCGGCGGCCTGATCGCCCTCCCGTTCCTCGAGGCCATGGGCGGCAAGACGCTCGCGGCCGCGGCGGGCAAGTCCGACCCGGCGCGCCTGGCGTGCTTCTACATCCCCGGCGGGATCGCGGCGAGCGCGTGGTTCCCGAAGGAGGCCGGGCGCAACTTCGCGCTCGCGCCGTCGCAGAAGCCGCTCGAGAAGCACCGCGACGCCGTGTCCGTGCTCACGGGCCTCTCGCACATCCAGGGGCGGATCACCGGGCACGTCCACCCCTACAACTTCCTGACCGGCCACAACATCAACCTGACGCCGGGCGCGATCACCAACACGATCTCGATGGACCAGGTCGCCGCCCAGCACGTCGGGCCGACGTACCTGCCGTCGCTCGCCCTGTCGTGGACCAACGGCGTGGGCACGTCCACGCTCAGCCGCAACGCGCTGGGCGTCGACATCCCGGCGATCGCCGACTACCGCACGGTGTTCGAGCGCCTGTTCCCGCCGGCCGACCACCGCCAGCTCGCCGACGCCAAGGCCCGCGTCCAGGTCGACCGGAGCGTGCTCGACGCGGCCGTCGGCGACATCAAGGCGTTCAAGGGCCGGCTCGCGAGCGGCGACCGCCACCGCCTCGACCAGTACCTCGACGCGATCCGCGAGGTCGAGAAGCGCCTGGTCGACCGCGGCGATTTGCTCGAGCGCGGCCGCCCGCAGTTCGACGAGGCCGGCGTAAAACTCGAGGCGCCGTCCGGCAAGCAGTCGATGCGCGAGCACGTCGAGCTGATGACCGACATGATCGCGCTCGCCTTCCAGACCGACATGACCCGCGTCGTCACCCAGGTCCTGGGCGGCGAGGGCGGCCCGAACTACAACGAGTACAAGGACTGGGCCAAGGCCGCCGGCGGCCAGCTCCGCGGGGCCCACGACTTCCACCACAAGGGGTCGCAGGGCGGCGACGGCGCCGACGCGAAGGTCCTGGCCGCGCGCGACGAGCTGTTCTGCGCCACCCTCGCCCGCCTGATGGACAAGCTCAAGACGATCCAGTGCAAGGAGGGCACGCTCCTCGACCACACCGTCCTGATGCTCGGCGGGTCGCAGATCAGCAGCCACTCGGGCAAGAGCTTCCCGATGCTCCTCGCGGGCGGGTCGAAGCTCGGCTTCAAACACGGCCAGCACCTCCGCTGGAAGACCGATGAGAAGCCGATCTCCAACCTCTACCTGACGATCCTCCAGCAGATGGGCTGCCCGGTCCAGTCGTTCAAGGAGAGCAACGGGACGATCTCCGAACTGCTCGCGTAGCGCGCTGTGATCGCCGGCGCCGGCGCCGTTCGCGGCTTCGCCGCATTGCGTCGCGCGATGGCGCTCGATCGGCCGACTCCGTCATCCTGAGCGCAGCGAAGGATCTAGCCGCGAACGTGAAGTCGCGCGGTTGAACCAATGCGATTGCAGCGGTCCACGTCCGCCCGTCTCGGTCATCCGGCTCGCGCCGCCGCGGTCCTCTGTGCGCTTCTGTGTGCGCCCGGCACGACGGGCGCCGGCGAACCGAAGCCGTCCGCGACGACCGCCCCCCCGGCGCGCGACGACTCGTCGCGCACCCTCCGCGCCCACGCCGACTGGATCGCCGCCCTCGCCGTCAGCCCCGACGGCAAGCTCCTTCTCACCGGCGGCGACGACCAACTCGCGATCCTCTGGGATCTCGCCGCCGGCAAGCCCGCGCGCACGCTCCCGAAGCACGACAGCGGCGTCACCGCGGTCGCCTTCCTCCAGGGCACCACCCACGTCGCCACCGGCACGTGGGACGGCGCGCTCGCCGTGTACGACGCAGCCACCGGAAAACAGCTCTTCACCCGCCGGGAGCACGCCGAGACGATCACCTCGATCGTGGCCACCGCCGACGGCAAGTACCTCGTCACCGGCAGTGCCGACGACTCGGCCAAAGTCTGGAACGCCCAGACCGGCGAGGACCTCTTCTCCCTCCGGCCCGGCAACGAGTACGACGTGACCTCCGTCGCCGTCACGCCGGGCGGCAAGCAGATCGTCTCCGGCGACGGCGAGAACGCGGTGCGGGTCTGGGACGCCGAGACCGGCGCCGAGCTCCGCGCGCTGGCCGGGCACGAGTCGGTCGTCACGTCCGTCGCCGTGTCGCCCGACGGCAAGCGGATCGCGTCGGGCAGTTGGGACAAGACCGCCCGCGTCTGGGACGCCGCGACCGGCAAGGAACTCCTCGTCCTCAAGGGCCACACGGACGAAGTCACGGCCGTCGCCTTCAGACCCGACGGCAAGCGGCTCGTGACCGCCGCCCGCGACAAGTCGATCCGCCTGTGGGACCCGGCCACCGGTAAACCCGTCGCCACGCTCGCCGGTCACGCCGCCGACGTCACCGCCGTCGCCTTTACGCCCGACGGCAAGCAGCTCGTCTCAGGGAGCAAGGGTGAGGTCCGAATCTGGAACGTGCCATGACCCAAACCCTGGTCCGCCTGCTGCCCCTCCTCCTCCTCGCCCCCCTCGCCTTCGCCGACGAACTCAAGCCGATCGCGGGCGTGTTCGCGGCCGAGCCGGTGCCGAACAGTCCGACGATGACCGCCTCGGGCCTGGCCTGGTGGGACGGCAAGCTGATCGTCGCCGACCGTGTGCCCAAGCTGTACCGCGCCCACACCCCGCCGGACGGGTGGGCCGAGTTCAAGCAGGTCACGCACCCGGTCGGCGCCGCCGCCCACCCCGACGGGTCGCTGATCATCTCCGAGAAGCAGCCCGACGGCCTCCACCGCATCGCGAAGATCGCCAAAGACGGGAAAGACGTTTCCCTGGCCGAGAGCAAGGTCGGCTTCCCCAAGGGCACGAAGGGCGGCGTCGGATCGCCGCACTTCGTCGCCTGCCACCCGAACGGCACGATCTACTGGTCCGGCTTCCCCGACGCCGGCACGCGCTACCTGCTGCCCGGCACGACCGAGGTGCTCCAAGGCGAGCCGCGGATCGTCCACACGTATGGCCTGGGCCTCTCGCCCGACCACAGGTGGCTCTACGTCGCCTCCAAGATCCCCAACCCGGACCAGCGCGGCGTCTGGCGCTACCCGGTCGACGACGCCGGCAAGCTCGGGCAGGGCGAGCCCTTCATCCTGATCGGCAAGTTCACCACGACCCACCTGAAGGACCTGCCGCCCGCCGCCGACAATTCGCCGTCGCTCACCGGCTGGATCGGCCGATGCCAGGGTCTGGCCGTCGACCGCCTCGGCTACGTCTACGTCGGCGGGGCCGAGAGCCACCACTCGGGCGCCGCCGTCGCCGTCTTCACGCCCGACGGCAAGGCGCTCGCCGCCATGATCACCGGAGTCCCCCGCAACATCTCCGGCCTCGCCTTCGGCGCCGCCGACGGCAAGACGCTCTACGTCACCGGCGCGGGCGAGTACAAACTCCACCAGGTCAAACTGCCCGTCCCGGGCGAGGTGTTCCGAGCACCTGAGGCCAAGTAGCGCCACGGACGCCCCTTCACGCGGGGGCACGGCGCACCGGATTTGGCCGGAGCGCCGCCCCCGATCCGCCTTCGTCGAGCGCCGTCGTTCGCACGACGTGTTCCCGGGACACACGTTTCGGGTTGCATGCAATTTTCCGGGCGCGGTCTCCGCGGCCACGCGTCCAACGAACACCAATGTGCGCAAAGAAGCGAGGAGCCATCGCCGGCAGGGGCCGCGGTACCGCGCGCGTCGATTACGTTCCTGCATGCAACAACGGGCGGCCGGAGGCGTAACAGGTAGGACATGCCCACGACAACGAGAACGTTCGTCGAAGCGGGGGGCGGGGATGGCGGGGAGCGCGATGATCCCGGTCGGGCTGGCTACCCTGGCGCCGTTGTTCGCCGGCGAGGCAACGGGCGGCTGAAACAGCGGTCGGTGCAGAGACGAGGCCACATGCGCGCGATGAAAGCCCTCCGATTGCTTGCGTTGACCCTTTCCGCCGTGGCGATGTCCCCACGGGCGTCGGGCGCGATCCCCGGAGGCGTCGCAGAAGAAGCGGCGGCTGCGGGCGTAACGGGCGGGCTGGCCGTGGTGGTGGGTTCGTCCGACGGCGCCGCGGAATCCGCGCTAGCGCGGGACGGGACTCGGCTCGTGCAGGGGTTGGCGCGGGACGAGAAGTCCGTGGCGGCGGCCCGCGAGGCGATCGCGAGGCAGGGGCTCTACGGGCTGGCGAGCGTCGTCCGGTGCGATACGTTTTCGCGACTCCCGTACGCCGACGGGTTAGTCGATCTACTGTTGATCGATGCGGACGGGGCGGGTGCGGCGGGGCCGCCGGCGGCCGAGATCGCGCGGGTGCTGGCGCCCGGCGGCGTGTGCCTGACGTGGGCCGACGGGACGTGGCGAAGGTCGGTCAACCCGCGCTCGGCGGACCTCGATGACTGGACGCACTTCGACCACGACGCCGCGGGCACTGGGCAGTCGCACGACCGGCGGATCGGGCCGCCGACGCACGTGCAGTGGCGCGTGGAAGTGCAGCCGTACCGGGGGTGGGGCGGGAACCCGGCGGGATACCGGCCCTACTCGGCGTTCCGGGTGGCGGGCGGGCGCTCGTTCTGCGTCGAAAACCAGGGCGACGCGGAGATGGCGGTGACGAAGGACAAGGCCAAGGCGGAGAACCTCGCGCTGCAGGCGCGGGTGGCGGCGAACGGCTTGCCGCTCTGGCGCCGGCCGATCT
The DNA here is from genome assembly GCA_035627895.1 of Tepidisphaeraceae bacterium. Taxonomy (GTDB): domain Bacteria; phylum Planctomycetota; class Phycisphaerae; order Tepidisphaerales; family Tepidisphaeraceae; genus DASPKW01. Next base: position 14,765 of record DASPKW010000305.1, read on the forward strand.
CGGGACGGGTCGCGGGCGCGACGCACATCGAGTACCAGATGATCGCGGACGCCGATCGGGTCGTGTTCATCCCTGAGGCGAGCAAGGTGCCGGTCGCGCTGGACGCGCGGACGGGGAAGGAACTCTTCTCGTACGACGTTCCCCAAGGCGAACTGCCGGGGGTGGTGAAGGGATTGCCGGCGGCGTATTACCAGCTTCGGATGGAGCAAGGGACGCTGCTCGTCAGCACCGGGGGCGCGATTCACGCGTGCGACGCGGCGACGGGGAAACGGCGGTGGACGTACGCGCCGAAGGACGTTTGGCCCGCGTTCCCGCGGATCCTGCCGGGCGGGCGGGTCGTCGTGCAGTTGGTGACACCGGCGGACGGGTACAAGGTCGAGATGCGCTGGCCGTCGATGCCGACGGTGGCCGTCGCCTCGGTGGACCTGGCGGACGGCAAAGAGCAGTGGCGCGTCGCAACCCCGCTGCTCGAACAGATCCCCAAGCGCGACGACGTCTCGTTCGGCAAGCAGGGGCGCGAGGCGATCCCGACCGGGCCGATGAAGATCGGCCAGACGATGCTTGCCGGCGACAACCTCTTCCTGTTCGGCGCGAGTGGGATCGGCGCGAGCAGTTTCCCCGGGCAAGTGGCCTGCGTCGACCTGAAGGAACGGAAGCTGAAATGGGCGGCGTGGACGGGTACGTGGGGATACAACCTGGTCGTGCGCGGCGACCGGCCGTACTGGTTCACCCCGAGCACGCTGTACACGGTCGACCCGGCGGACGGAAAGGTGAGCAAGTTCTTCGACGCGCCGTTCAACAACCGGTGCAACCGCAGCGCCGCGACCGGCGAGTGGCTGATCAACGGCATGGGCATCTGGGTGGACGCGAAGGGCGAGGCGGTCGTCAGATCGATCGCCCGCAGCGGGTGCGCGCAGGGGCCGACGCTCGCGCAGGGGATGGTGCTGTACACGCCGAACACGTGTTGGTGCATCACGCAGCTGCGCGGGCACATCGCGCTATCGGCCGAGCCGCTCCGGCCGGCGCCGGAGGACGCGACGCGCGTTCGCAAGGAGGGTGGGACGCTGGACGCCGGGCCGGCATTGAAGGTCACGCCCTTTGCGGGGCCGATCGCCGCGGAGTGGCCGTTGCAGGTGTTCGCAGGGGCGCGGGAGACCGCGCGGGTGCGGGGCGCGGACGGCCGTGAGTACGTCGGTTCGATCCACGAGCACCGGCTCGAATGTCGCAAGGGGGAGGAAACGGTCTGGAGCTTCACCGTGGGCGGGCGCATCAGTCAGGCGCCGGTGCTTCATGATGGGACGGTGCTGTTCGGGAGTCACGACGGGTTCGCGTACTGTCTGGACGCGGCGACGGGTGCCCTGCGCTGGCGGTTCTACGCGGGTGGCGACGAGCGGCGGATCGTTTCGCACGGGCAGGTCGAATCGAGTTGGCCGGTGTACAACGTGGTGATTCACAACGGGCTGGCGTCGTTCACGGCGGGGCTTCATCCGGAGACGGGCGGGGGCATCTACGCGTGGGGGCTCGACCCGGCGACGGGCGCGATTCGGTGGCGGCAGCGACTGGTGAGGTCCGAGGTCAAGCTCGGGCCGGAGAAGGGGAAGATCGCGCCGAACCGCGTGTTGAACTGCCCGCTGACGATCGACCCGGACGGCAAGCTGGCGATCATCGGCGTGTCGTTCGCGCCCGACGAAGAGGCGGCGGCGATCCAGACGCGCATCGACACCGTGAGCTTCAAGGACGCCGCCCGGAACGAGGGCGGGTGGACGCTGCGGGGCGAACGGCCGGCGAAGCGGAACTAGTGACGGCGCAGGGATCGCAAGCGACGTGTGGACATCGATCGCTCCTCAGTCGATTCCCCGCCGGGCTGTGCCGCGAAAGGCGATCGGCGGTGCGGCCGCTGGTGGTCGTGGTCGGGAGCACCCACGGCCGGCTTTACATCGCCGGCGAAGATGGCCTAATCCAAATCGTGGGGAATTGAACAGAGAGCGGTCCGGACGCCCATCGCGACCGGCCGTAGGAGTACACCCGTGAATTTGCGATCACCGTTAATGTCCGCCGGCCTGCTGCTACTGGCGCTCTGCCCGTGTTGGGTGGCGGCATGCCAGATTCCCGTCTTCCGCTACGCCCTGGAGCGGTGGCGGCCGGAGGCGATCCCGGCCGTCGTGTTCCACCAGGGCCCGCTCACGAAGGATCAGGAAAGCGCGCTCGGTGCGCTCGCGGGTGACCCGAAGGCGCCGGTGAACATGGAGGTGCGGAAAATCGACTTGTCGACGAATCTGTCGCCGGCTGAGGAGAAGCTGTGGGCTGCGCAAGGCCCGAAGGCGAAGGCGGCGCTGCCGTGGCTGGCGCTTCAGTCCAGTTCGGGCGCTGGGGACGACGTGAGGTCGCCGGTGCAGGTCGCCGGCTTCGACGTGGCCGCCGCGCGCAGGCTGGTCGACTCCCCGGCGCGGCGCCGGATCGCCGGCCGGCTCATGGGCGGCCAGACGGCGGTGTGGGTGCTCGTGGAGGGGACGAAGGCGGCGGACAACGACGCGGCGGAGAAACTGCTTGCGACCGAGCTCGCGCGGCTGGAGAAGCAACTCACGCTGCCCGAGATCGATCTGGACACCCCCGGGCCGAAGCTGCGGTCCCGGCTGCCGATGCGGCTGTCGTTCGAGGTGCTGCGCGTCTCGCGGAAGGACGCCGCGGAGTCGGTGCTGGTGTCGATGCTGACGCAGGGGATGAAGCCGACCGACTCGCCCGTGGTGGTGCCGGTGTTCGGACAGGGCCGGGCGCTGTGCCAGCTTACCGGGGTGGAGATCGCGCCCAGGCAAAACGCGGACGTCGCCGAGTTCCTGATCGGCGCCTGCTCGTGCCAGGTCAAGGAGCTCAACCCGGGGTTCGACCTGCTGCTGGCCGCCGATTGGGAATCGATCCTCGAAGACGGGGGCGGCCCCGCGCCGGCGGACGAGCGGCCGGCCGGGGAAATCCCCGAACCCGTGATCGGTTCCGGCAAACCAAAGTCGGCGCCCAAGGGCCCCGCGACAGGCAACAAGTTGCCGTTGAGACCGACGAGACGACCCTCATGAAGCCAAGCGTTTTATTGATCGGATCGGTGCTGGCGCTCGCGGCGTTGGTGGCCGCGCTCGCGTGGCTGCCGACCGGTGGAACCGGCACCCCCGACCGTACCGCGGGGACGACCCGGTCGTCAGGCGCGGGAGCGGGCGGCACCGGCCCGAAGGGCGGGAAACCGCTCCTGCTCTACTGCGCCGCGGGCATCCGCAAGCCGGTCGAAGCGGCGGCGCGCGCGTACGAGCGTGAGTACGGCGTACGCGTCCAGCTTCAATTCGGCGGGTCGCAGACGCTGCTGGCCAACGCCAAGCTGACCGGGACCGCCGACCTCTACGTCCCCGCGGACGAGTCGTACATGGATCTCGCCCGGGGCGAGGGGCTGCTCGCCGAATCGGCGCCGGTGGCGACGATGCGGCCGGTGCTCGCCGTCAAGCGCGGCAACCCGCGCGGCATCCGGTCGCTCGACGACCTGGCGCGTGAGACCGTACGGCTCGGCCTGGCGGACCCGAAGGCGGCCGCGATCGGTAAGGTGGTGAGAGAGACGCTGGGCGCCACGGGCCGCTGGCCCGCGATCGAGGCCCGCGTGACGGTGACCAAGCCGACCGTGAACGACGTCGCGACCGACGTCCAGCTCGGCACGATCGACGCGGCCTTCGTCTGGGACGTGACCGTGCGGCAGATGGGCGTCGACCTCGAGACCGTCGCCGTTCCCGAGCTGGCGGACCGCGTGACGACGGTCGGCGTGGGCGTGCTGCGGTCGACGTCCGACCCGACCGCGGCGCTGCACTTCCTCCGATACCTGTCGTCCGCGGACAAGGGTCGCCCGCACTTCGCCGACGCCGGATTCGCGGCCGCGCCAGAGGCCGACCGGTGGGCCGAATCCCCGCGCCTCACTCTCTACGCCGGCGCGATGCTCCGCCCCGCGATCGACGACACGGTCACCGCCTTCGAGCGCCGCGAGGGCGTCCGCGTAGACCGGGTGTACAACGGCTGCGGGATCCTCGTCGGCCAGATGAAGGTCGGCCAGCGGCCGGACGCCTACTTCGCCTGCGACCAGAGCTTCATGACGCAGGTGAAAGACCTGTTCCCAAGCCCCGCCGACGTTTCGATCAACCAGCTCGTAATCCTCGTCCCCAAAGCCAACCCGTTCGGAATCAAGACGCTGCGGGACCTGGCCAAGCCGGGCCTGCGGTTGGGTGTCGGGCACGAGAAGCAGTGCGCCCTGGGCGCCCTGACGGAGAAGTCGCTCAAGCAGAGCGGATTGTACAGGAACGTCCGCGCGAACGTGGTCGTCGAATCGCCAACGGGCGACCTGCTCGTCAACCAGCTTTTGACCAAGAGTCTCGACGCCGTGGTGGCGTACGTCAGCAACGCGACCGGGCATGCGGACGAGCTCACCGCCCTCAAGATCGACCTCCCCTGTGCACTGGCCACCCAGCCGCTGGCCGTGTCGAAGGACAGCGCGCACCGGCAGCTCGCCGGCCGGCTGATGGCGAACCTCCGCTCGGCCGAATCGCGCGACCGCTTCGAGGCCTGGGGCTTCCGCTGGAGCGCGCGATGAACGCGGCCGCACCTCCGACCGCGACCAGGTCCAAGCCCCGCTCTGACCGTCCGTTCTGGATCGCGCTGAGCGTCATCGGCGGGCTTTACCTGCTGCTGATCGTCGCCATGGTCGTCGCCGAGGCGACGTACACCACCTGGCCCGCGATCCGCGACCTGCTCAGTTCCGAGACGATCCGCTTCTCGATCAAGCTGAGCCTGATCTCCTGCTCGATCACCACGATCCTGTGTCTCTGGGTGGCCACGCCGCTGGCCTACCTGCTGTCGCGCTGGGACGACGCGGCCTGGGCCCGGTGGGTCGACGACCGCGTGCGCGTGCCGGTGCTCGCGCCGCTGCTCAAGCGGGCGAAAGTCGTGATCGACGCGATCATCGACATCCCGATCGTGCTCCCCCCGCTGGTCGTCGGGCTGTGTCTGCTGATCCTGTTCAGCGGGCGGCCGTTCACCTGGGTGCCGTCACAATGGCAGATCACCTATGCAGTCCCGGCCGTGATCATCGCCCAGTTCACCGTGTCGTGCGCGTTCGCCGTGCGCGCGCTCCGCGTCACGTTCGACCAGATCAACCCGCGCACCGAACAGGTCGCGATGACGCTCGGATGTTCGCGGAACCAGGCGTTCTGGCGGGTGACCCTGCCCGAGGCGCGCCGCGGCCTGCTCGCGGCCGCCACGCTCGCGTGGGCGAGGGCGCTGGGCGAGTTCGGCCCCATCCTCGTCTTCGCCGGCGCCACCCGCATGCGGACCGAGGTGCTGTCCACCAGCGTGTTTCTGTACCTGAGCACCGGGGAACTGACGCAGGCGGTCGCCGTGTCGCTGCTGATGGTGCTGGCGGCCGTGATCGTGATGATCCTGATGCGGGCGCTGGGCGAGGACGCCCTCGGCACCCGCCGATACCGCTGAGTCGACGGCCATGGTCGAACTTAAATCCCTACTCGTCGCCGCGGGGCCGTCCACCATCGGGCCGGTGAACTTGCGCATGGAGAAGGGGAGCCACGTCGCGCTGATGGGCCGCACCGGTGCCGGCAAGACGAGCGTGCTCGAGGCGATCGCCGGGTTGCGCCGCGTCGTCGGCGGCAGCGTGGTGCTCGACGGGCGCGACGTCACGGGCCTCCGCCCGGCCGACCGCGGCGTCGGCTACGTGCCCCAGGACCTGGCCCTCTTTTCCACCATGACCGTCCGCCAGCACCTGAGCTTCGGACCGGAGCTGCGCGGCTGGGACTCGTGGACGATCGCCACGCGCGTGGCCGAGATGGCAGACCTCCTCCGTATCGCCCCGCTCCTCGACCGCCGCCCAGCCGGGCTGAGCGGGGGGGAGGCCCAGCGGACCGCCCTGGGCCGGGCGCTCGCCTTCGCCCCCGCCATCCTCCTGCTCGACGAGCCGCTGAGCGCGCTCGACGACGACACGCGCGGCGAGATGTACGACCTCCTCCGCGACGTCCGCCGGCGCACCGGCGTCACCACGCTCCACGTCACGCACAGCACGGACGAGGCCCGCCGGCTGGCCGACGAGATCGTCCGGTTCGAAGATCTGGCCTGCCCCAGTGTGGAATGAAACAAATCGGTCTAAACGGTGTTCCGATGAACGTGTCACGCGGTGATCGCGAGCCCACTTTACTCCCCGCCCTCCCGTCGCTGGGGGCGGACGAGCGCGCGGTTTACGAATGGCAGATGTGGATCGACGGGCTCGGCGAATCCGGCCAGCGCAAGCTCAAGGGCGCCAGCGTGCTGGTCTCGCGCTGCGGGGGCGTGGGCGGCGCTGCCGCGACCTACCTGGCCGCCGCCGGGGTGGGCCGACTCGTCATCGCCCACGCCGGCGACCTCCGGCCGTCCGACCTCAACCGCCAGACCCTTATGACCCACAACTGGATCGGCCGCCCGCGGGTGGAGCTGATCCGCCAGCGCCTGCTGGCGTTGAGCCCCCGCCTGACGGTCGAGACGTGGGCCGAGAACGCGTCCGAAGCCAACGCCGACCGCCTGGTGTCGTCGGTCGACTGGGTGGTGGATGCCGCCCCGATGTTCCAGGAGCGCCACGCCCTGAACGCCGCCGCCGTGCGCCACCGCAAGCCGATGACCGAGTGCGCGATGTTCGAAACCGAGTTGCACGTGACGACGATCGTCCCCGGCCGGACCGCCTGCCTCGCCTGCCGCTACCCGGGCATCCCGCCGGAATGGAAGCGGCAGTTCCCGGTGCTCGGCGCCGTCGCGGGCACGGCGGGCACGCTCGGCGCCACGGAGGTCATCAAGGGGATCACGGGCCTGGGCGAGATGCTGACCGACCGGCTCCTCGTGGCCGACTTGCTCTCGATGAAGTTCCGCACGCTCCGCCTGCACCGCGACCCCGCGTGCGGCGTCTGTGGTGGGGGTAAGGCGGCGGCAGGGAAATGATCGTTCCCTTGGGCAACGGCGCCACGCCGGACAACGCCAGACCGCGTAACTGCAGACGCGCCGAGGGGCACCGTGCGCGTGCTGCCGCGGCCCTGTATACTCCGTACATGCAACTGAGACAGCGGTACCTCACGTGGGTGGTCGTGTTCGTCGTCGCCTGCTCGGCGCACGCAAAGCCGGTCGACAGCGCCGCCGCGCTGGTCGAGGCGGTGCGCGACGGGGCCCCTGGGGACTCGATCGAGATCGCCCCCGGCACCTACCAGCTCGAAGCCCCCCTCGAACCCAAGTCCGGGATGACGCTCAAGGGCGCCGGGATGGACAAGACGATCATCACGCACGCCCCCGGGTGGAAGCCGTCCACCAGGACGTTGCCGGACCCGGAGATGAAGGTCGCCGGCATGGACACGCGCGCGTACCTGATCCGGCTGCAGGACAAGGCCCGCGACGTGACCGTCTCCGACCTCACCCTGACCGGGCCGCAGCTCCACGGCGCGATCTACGGGTGGGAGAACAAGGGGCTCCACCTGCACCGCCTGCGGGTGCGGGACGTGCTCTGGGCGGGGATCCGGACGTTCTCGATGACGGGCGCGAAGATCCACGACTGCGAGTTCGTCGACGCCGGCGGCCGCTGGGAGCGCGGCGAGCCGGGCGTCAAGGGCGGGATCACCGGCGGCGCGATCTTCGCCGTCTGGATGGCCGACAGCGAGATCGCCAACAACCGGTTCACGCGCACGCAGCCGGGCAAGGCCGACGAGTTCTACGGCATCAAGGGACGCCAGGCGAAGCGCTGCCGCATCCACCACAACACGATCGAGGTCAACTTCTCGATCGAGTTCCCCTTCGAGAACGACGAGGCCGTCGAGATCGATCACAACGTCCTGCACGGCACCGTGTCCATCCCGAAGCACGGCGGCGGGCCCGTCCCCAAGGGCGGCCGGACGTTCCACGTCCACCACAACTGGTTCCGCGACAGCTACGCGATCGAGTTCGTCCGCAACGGCGTCGAAATCGACCACAACCTGTTCGACTTCGACGTCGCCAAGGACCACGGCAACCTCATCTCCGGTTTCGGCAAAGCCCCGGCCGGCGGGCCGGCGAGCTTCCACAACAATCTCGTCAGCAACCCGGGTCGAGGGGTGATCTGGGTCAACGAGGTGTTCGACAACCTGGTCGTCCGCAACAACCACGTGGTCGCCCGGACGACCGGCACCCCGCGCCGGGAGGGGCTCTTCGGGCTCAACCCCAAATCCGACTTCAAGACGATCACGATCCGCGACAACGTCATCGAGTGCGTGGGCGAGCCCCGCCCGCTCCTGCGCAACGTGCAGAGCGCCGGCGCGAGCATCGTCAACAACCAACTCACCAACGTCTCCGACGCCGCCGCCTACCCGAACCCGAAGGCGGACAAGCAGCCCGGCCTCGAAGCCCCGCTCAAGTTCGAGTGCGGCGTCCGCGGGGAGTTCGTCGTCGACGGCTGGAAGGCCGGTCGCGCCAAATAGCGCGCGCTGGCGTCGGGTGTGCGAGCGGTCCGGAGCGGTCGCTCGGCGACCAATGCGCGTCGGATCGTCGACCGCGCGGGCCGCCGGTGAAAACAATTCGCCCTCTGCCAGCAATGAAAGCCGACGAGAGGGCGAATCGTTCACTAAGGTCGATCGGGGCGACAGGATTCGAACCTGCGACCTTCTGGTCCCAAACCAGACGCTCTACCAAGCTGAGCTACGCCCCGTGAGTGGCGGTGACCGTCGGCGGTGCCGCCGCGCGGTGGGCGGACATGGTATCATACGGGCGGCGGGTTGCCACCTGACGCGGGATTCACCAGCGGGGATGTGGGATTTCGATAAGCAGGGAACGCGGATGAAACGTACGCCGGGGATTGGCGGGCAGGGGGGTGGGCATCCGGCCGAGCGGTTTGCCGCGCCGGGGTCTATCCTGGCGGGGTCGCCGCTCAAAGGGTTGATGGGTGCGGCGCTCGTGGGCCTCGTCGCGGAGTCGTTCGCGGCGGTCCGGGCGGGGTTCGACGTCGCGCGGTTTCGCCGGCGGGCGTTGAAGGGGCTGGACGCGCTGGAGTTGACCGGGCGGGCCGCGCACATCGCCGCGGCGCTGGCGGCGGAGTTGCCGGCGGGTTTCGAAGAGGCCGGGCCGATCCTGATCGCGGCGCTGGGGCCGGAGTTGGCGAAGACGGGGCAGAACGGGCTGGCGCCGTTCTTTTACCTGCCGCATTCGCAGTACATCGCCGCGCGCGGCGGCGGCTCGTTCGAGTCCGGCATGCGGGCGTGCTACGAGCTGACCAAGCGGTTCACGGCCGAGTTCTGCATCCGCCCGTTCGCCGTCGCGCACGAGGCGCGAGCACTGGCGCTGCTGGCCGAGTGGGCGGGCGATCCGAACCCGCACGTGCGGCGTTTGGTCAGCGAGGGGACGCGGCCGCGCCTGCCGTGGGCGGCGCGGCTCCCGCGCGTGCAGGCAGACCCGTCGCTCACGCTCGGGCTGCTCGAGCGGCTGAGGGACGACGACGAATTGTACGTCCGGCGGTCGGTGGCGAATCACCTCGCGGATATCGCGAAGGACCACCCGACCATCGCGATCGCGACGTGCGAGCGGTGGCTCGATGAGGTGCGCGGAGCGGACGACGACCGCGCATCGCGGCGGCGGTGGGTGGTGCGGCACGCACTGCGGCTGCCGGCGAAGAAGGGGGATCGGCACGCGCTGCGCCTGTGCAAACTCGCGGGCGGGAAACGGTGACGCGGGCGACTACTTCTTCTCCCGGAACTCCCACCGCCCCCACAGCGCGGGCCTGAGCTCGGCCTCGCTCGGGACGTCGGCGACGATCGCGGTGGCCTTGTTGCTCCAGTAAACGCGCTGGGTGGTCGTCGTGCCGGTGCCGCGGAGGACGCCGACGTCGCCGCGGATCGACCGGCCGGCTTCGGGCTTTAGTCCGATCGTCGCGAGCGGGACGGAGACCTCGAAGTCGCCCGCGCCGTCCGCGGCGAGCTTCACCCGGTCGCTGACGTCGTCGACGCGGTCGAACGTGATCGTCCGGCCGGGCGACGAGAACGGGACGGGCTGCTTCACCTCCCCCGGCGCGACGGCGGCGCGGTAGACGAGCGCGCGGGTCTTGCCGCCGACCTGCGTGATCAGCAGGCGGACGTCGCCGGGCGCGGGGGCCTGTCGCTTGTCGCCGGCCGCGGGCTCCGACGATCCGATCATGAGGTCGAGCGCGCCGCCGGTCTTGAACGGCGCGCTGGGCATGTCGCCGGCGTTTTTGAGGAGGTCTTTGTCGTTCGTGCGCCACGCGGCGAAGAGGCGGTCGCCGCCGACGGCGACGGCGGCGGTCACGTTGTACGGCTCGGACTTGGAGTTGAAGTAGGCCCGCACGCCCCGGCGGTCGACGTCGACCCAGTCCCCGCCGGCCCAGTCGTCGAGCTTGCCGTCGACGGTCGGCGCGGCGCCGCCGACGCTAACGGTCATCGTCGCGCGACCGGCGGCGGCCTGGCGGGCGGCCTCGGCGCGGGCGAAGTAGTCGCGGGCCTTGTTCAAATCTTCGGGGGTGACCTGCAGGTCGGTCGGCGCGATCCGCGTGACCGTTTCGAGGCCGTGGATCCGCGCGATCGCGTTGGGCCGGCCGGTCACCAGGTACACCGCCCCGTCCGGCGTCTGGGTGACCGTAGGCCAGAAGTTTTCGTCGCTGGGCGTGAGGTCGTTGATGACCATGCCGCGCTGGGCGACGGGCATCCGCCATGGGAGGCCGACGCGCATGTCCTGCATGATTTGTGCGACGTACAGGCCGTCGTAAGTAAACGCGTGGACCGGCCCGTCGTTGGCGTTGATCAGGAAGAGCGGGTCGCGCCCGGACGGGTTGATCAGCCCCCCGAGCAGGCGCGTGTGGCCGACGATCATGCCGGCGCGGTCGGGCACCGGGGCCTCGTGCGACGCGTGCAGGCCGGGCCAGAGGCTGGGGTATTGCCACACCGGCTTGCCGTCCTTCGCCCCGCCCACGCCGCTGCCGGCGAACGGCTTGGGGGCGGTCGTGTGGATCGTCCAGCCGCCCGGGCCGACGAGCACCTGGTCGCCGCCGCTGCTGGGCGGGGAGTTCGCGCCGTCGACGAGCACCGCCTCCGCGGCCAGGTCGTACACGGGCACGCCCTGGGCCGTGATCGACGTCGGCTTGAACTGCACGGCCTTGCCGTTGAAGCGCGAGACCGCGAGCGACAGGTCGTCGCCGACCATAACGCTGCCCGTGGGCGTGCGGCGGAGCTTCACCTCGTCAGGCTGCGGGCTGCCGTCGGCGTTCAAATCGCTCCAGACGAAGAACGCGGCCTTGTCGCCGTGGGCGTTGCCCTTCGGGTCCGTCCCGGCGGGCCAGAGGCTGGCGAAGGCGGGGGTCTTGAGCAGGTCCCAGTCGGTGGCGCGCCCCGCGCCGGCGACGGGGACTGCGATTCCATCGCGCTCGGCGAAGATGAACGCGCTGCCGTGACCGCCGGTCGGGTTCGAGTTGTGGGCGTTGGTCCAGAAGCGCTTGCCGCCGACGTAGATCGCGTTCTGCGGCTTGCCCGCGCGGAACGGAAGCCGCCACCCGCCGGGCGTCGGGCGGTAGTAGACGTGGGCGAGGTCGTTCGAGCCCTTGTCCCAGTCGAGGCGGAATTCCATGCCGTAATAGTAGAACTTGGACTTATCCTGCGGGTCGACCGCCCCGCCGCCGCCGTACTCGGCCGGTCCGTAGAACGCGCGGAGGAGCTTCCCGTCGGCGGCGTTCCAGACGCTGATCCGCTTGGGTTGATAGTCTTCCTCCGCGACCCAGACGCGCCCCTGCGGGTCGACCGCGATCCCGCGCGGGTTGTTCATGTGCTGCGGGTCGTACGGGCCGGCCTTGGGCGCGCCGGGCTTACCGATCGAGCGCACGCTCTTACCGGCGACGTCGAACACCTTGATCTGATGGCTCTGACCGCGGTCGGTGACGTAGAAGTGGCCCGAATCATCGAGCGCCAACCCGTGCGGCGCATCGAGACCGGCGCCGACGATCACTTCCGGCTCCGCCCACTTCGCCGCATCGCCGGACGTGACTGCGGCGAACCGCACCAGCCGAGCACCGCTGAGCACGCACAGCCGGCCCTGCCCGTCGAACACCATCCCACGCGGCGTTTCCATCGCGCGCTCGCCGACGACCTTCCCCGCCGCGAGGTCCACCACGATGAGCTTGTTCGTCGACGGCAGCGCGATCGCGACCAGCCCGTCGCGCGCCGCGACCCCGCCGATCTGTTCCTCCCACCGCACCTTGTGCCCCTCGTCATCCTCCTCGCCCGCAACCGGCGTGAAGTTGTACTTGACGACCGGCTTGTCCTCCTTGGCCGTGAGCGCCGTCAACCGGATCTCCCCCTGCGGGGGCGCCTTCTTATCCTTCGAGTCGCCCGCGCTCCACGCGGCGGCGACGTACGCGTAGTTGCCCGCGATCGCCTTGGGGCCCGCATCGCGCGCGAGGTGCGGTGCGCCGGTCCAGAGTCCGCCGACCCAGTTTTGGCCGCGCCACTTGTTGCCGTCGAGGTCGACCCACGCCAGGCCGGCCGTACCTTCGGAGACGTAGCTGCCGATCAGCATCGACGGCTTGGTCTTGCCGTCGGCGGTGGGCGCGTCGGGGACGAACAGCATGCCACTGGGCGGCGTGTGATTTGAGAGCCAGCCGCCCGTGCGGTCGCCGGTCTCCCACGGCGTCGAGCCGTGCGTGTACACGCCCATCTCGTACTTCGCCTCGAGCTTTTTTCGCCAGAGGCCACGCACGCGGTACGTGCCGGGCTCGACGGGTCGGGCGGGGATGTAGTACAGCCCGTGCTTGGCGGCCGAGGGGTCGCGCCCGAGGTCGTCGGACCCGTCCCACCACGCGACGTTGTCGCCCGTCTCGTAGTACGTCTCCGAGATCAAATTCCGCACCCGCTTGCCGGCCGCGTCCTCGATCACCAGCGTCACCCACCCGGCCTCGGGCAGCGTGAACTTCACGGCGATCGGCGGCTTCTCGCCCTCCCCCGCCGCGGGCACGATTGCGGTCTTGAGGTCCGCGCCGTCGGCGACCGGCGACAGCACGACGAGCTCGCCCAGCCACACGCGCTTGCCGCTCTTGGCGTGGTCCTTCATGTGCGGGTGCATCCCGCCGCCCATGCTCTTGGTCATGCGGACGCGGAGCGCGCGCGTCGTCACTTCCTTGTCGAACGCCAGCCACGCGACCGAGAGGGTCGCCGGGTATTTCACCTGCAGCCCCGAGTACGCCCCGACCTTCTGCCACATCGCCGCCGACCCCTCGCGCGGGTGCACGTCCGCCGGGCCCGTGAAGACTTCCACGTCCGCCTCGCTGAACCCCGCGAACGCCGCCCCGACGCCGCTCACTTTCACCGGCGCGGCCCACGTCAGCATCACCCACTCCGGGTCCTGCGCGGAGATCACCGCCGGCCGGTCGCCGGCGCTGTTCTGGGCCATGTTCGCCCACTGCTCCCACGTCGGGTCCGTGTGCTCGTTGTTCAGCTTGCCCGCGTACCGGTCGTTCTCGCTGACCACCGGCGTCCCCTGCGTCGCCACGTTCGCCACCCGCGTCGGCAGCACGTACGCCCCCCCCAGCCACCCCGCGTAATCCCGCTCCGTCACCTCCGCCACGTGCGTGAACCGCAGCGCGCGGGTCTTCGTGACGGCGGGCAGCGTCCACAGAATGTAGTTGTCGCGCACGCCCTCGTCGCGCGAGACCTTGGCCTGCTTGATGCGGTCGGCCGGGATCCACTGGGAATCGTCGGCGACGTCTCCCGGGTACGCCGCGCCGTCCTTCAGCACGCTCACGCGCACCCCGCCGCGCACCATGATCGCGCCGACCGGTGTGGCCTGCGTCAGCCCCACCCGCAAGTGCCGCGGGCCCGGCGCCTTCCCCGCCCCGAACGTGAACCCGCCGTGCCCGGGGATCGACTTGTCCGTCGCGATCACCTGCTTGGGCGACCGGCCGTCCTTCGCATCCGACGACTCGATCTTCCGCTCGGCCCCGTCGACCCACTCGGCGAACGCCGTTGGGTCCAGCGTGTCCGCAGTGATCGGCGTGCGCACGACGTCGGCCGCGCGGGCAAGGGGGGCGAACAACGAAGCGGACAAAACGACGGCGCAAAGAACTCGAATCATGAATCGCTCGGGTTGATGATCGCGCTGCGGAAGAGAACGTCCCGCGAGTTCCGTATTGCAAGCGCGACGCGAACGGATGTCCAGCCGGGCGCGGATTGGCCAGCGAAAACTTGGCGCGGCCCCGACTGGTCTGCACACAGGTTGAGACAACCCGCGATTTCCCGAAACATCCGGGCCGTCGCCCGAGGCTCCGGCTCCGGCGTGGGCGGGCGCGTGCCTCAATGTCTGCCACACCCGCCTCGACTGGTCGCAGCGCGGTCCCGCTTCCGTGGTAACCACATCAATGCCCACCCGCGCCCTCCTCACGCTCTTCCTCTTCGCCTCCGTCGCCCGCGCCGACGACTGGCCCCAATACCGCGGCCCCAACCGCGACGACATCTCCAAGGAAACCGGCCTGCTCAAATCCTGGCCCGCGGGCGGCCCCAAGCTCTTCTGGACTTACGCCGATACTGGCGCCGGCTACTCCGGCCCCGCGGTCGTGGGCAACCGCCTCTTCATCACCGGCGCCCGTAGCGATTCCGAGTTCCTCATCGCCCTCGACGTCTCGGCTGCCGAACCGAAACAACTCTGGGCCACGCGCGTCGGTCCGACGCTCGAGTGGAAGGGCAACGTCTGGAGCAGCGGCCCCAGCGCCACGCCCACGGTCGACGGCGAACTCGTCTACGCGTTGGGCGGGAACGGCGACCTGCTCTGCGCGTCCGCCACCGACGGCACAGAAGTCTGGCGGTCCGCTCTGCCCACCGATCTCGCCGCCGAAGTGAACCCGATCGGTGGCGGACCGAAGAAGCTCGGCTGGGGCTTCACGTTCGCCCCGCTCGTCGACGGCGACCGCCTGGTCTGCCTGCCCGGCGGCCCCAAGGGGACCGTCGCCGCCCTCGACAAGCGCACCGGCAAAGCCCTCTGGCGCTCGACCGAACTGACCGACCAGGCCGCGTACACCTCGCCCATGCTCGCGGAGATCGCCGGCGTCCGGCAGTACGTCGTCCTGACCAACCAGTCCGTCGCCGGCGTCGCCGCCGACACCGGCAAACTCCTCTGGCGCGTCCAACGCAAGTTCGGTACGGAAGTGATCAACTCCCCCGTCGTCCGCGGCAACCACGTATTCGTCACGGTCGGCGCGGGCGGCGGCTGCGAACTCCTCAAAATCGATAAGACCGGCGACGCCCTGGCCGCCAGCGTCGTCTACTCCAACAAGAACCTCGTCAACCACCACGGCAACGTCGTCCTCCTCGGCGACCACCTCTACGGCCACTCCCAGGGTCGCGGCTGGACGTGCCTCAACTTCCTCACCGGCGAACCCGCCTGGGCCAAGCGCGACGGCCCCCGCGCCGGCGCGATCACGTACGCCGACGGCGCCTTCTACCAACTCGCCGAGTCCGACGGCACCGTCACACTCACCGCCGCCACCCCCACCGAAACCAAAGACCTCGCGAAGTTCAAACTGCCGCAGCAGTCGAAGCTCAAAAAGCCCAAGGGCGGCCTGTGGACGCCCCCGGTCGTCGCCAACGGGCGGCTGTACCTGCGCGATCAGGAACTGCTG
>DASPKW010000306.1:0-3411 GCA_035627895.1 Tepidisphaeraceae bacterium
AACGCCACGTACTGGCGAACCCGGGGGACGACGAGCCAGACGGCGAACGCGACCGCCGCGACGACCACGAGTCGCGGGAACCACCGGCGGACCAGCACGCGAATCCGCGACGGCACGTCGGCACTGTACGGGAGGATGATCGTAGATCCGGCAGACATCGTGATCACCGGCAGACGCGCTTTGGCGGGCGGCGCCGTCGAATGGTGGCATGGGTGCGGCCGCGAGGCCTTACCCGTGGTCGCTGCCCGTTCGCGCGCCAACGCGCTCGCCTCCGGGCGGCGCTGTCGCTTGCCCTACGGGTCGCGGCTAAACAGGACACCGCCTTGATTGTCGCGATCCTACTACTGACCACTGACCACTGACCACTGACCACTGACCACTGACCACTGACCAGTTCGCATCGTCGCTGCGCGACGCCCGCCCGCTGAAGCGGGCTCGCCCGGGGCTACTTCTTCTTTTCGACCGCGGTCAGCACCTGGTCGATGCGCGACTGCGCCTCTTCCGGTTGCCCCGCCTTCAGCTCGCGCAGGACGCCGGCGACCATGTTCCCCATCTGCACCAGCTTCTCCTGCGCCTTCTGCCGGGCCTGCCAGTCGTCGGCGTTGAGCTCGGCGACGAGGGCCGTCACCTTCGCCACGATCGCCGCCGACGGCTTGGGCATCGGCTGCGTGTACTCCTCGACCAGCGCGATCGGGATTTTCACCTCCAGCCCGCCCCTGGTGACGCACGTGACGACCGGCTCCTGCAACTGCCCGCGGAAGTTCGTGTCGTCCCACAACGTCACCTGCACGTCGGCCGGGCTGTCCTTCACGCGGGCGAGCCCCTTCAGGCCCGCCGCGTCGAGCGCCAGCATCGAGAAGCCCGTGTCGAGCTGCACCTTGCCGACCAGCGCGCCGACCAGCGTCTCGTCGTTCGACAGCTTGAGCTGCGGGGCCGACTCGTCCACGTCCGTCATGTCCGGGCGGAACTGGATCCGCGCCGCGCTGCTCTGCGGGAACCGGATCACCTGGTCCGACACCGCCAGCTTCACCTCGAGCGTCGCCGCCTCGACGATCGCCGCCAGGCGCGTCCCGTCCGCCATCCGCACCTCGTGCACGGCGTGCTCCTCGTTCTGGAACACGAGCGCGGTGAGCTGCTCGGGCCGCAGCTTCATCGCCCCGAACCGCGTGTGCACCGTCAGCGCGTCCGTCGGCGGCTTGATCGCGATCCGCTCGCCCGTGCGCATCAGGACGAACGGCTTGTCCGCGTTCGCGGCGTCGTCGTCCGTCTCGTCGGCCCGCTTGCGATACCCGGCCCGCGCCACCTGCGACAGCGGCACGTCCATCGCCTGCCCGTCCGACAGTTCGAGCGAGAGCTTGTCCTTCTCGAGCGTCCCGCCGAACACGTCGCCGTCGGTCGTGAACACCAGCTGCCGCGGCCGCACCGCCCCGACCGACACGACCCCCAAGACCTTCGCCGCCGGGAGCTCGACCGGCCCGTAGAACGTGGTGATCTTGTACGACGGGTCCTTGAGCGTCCCGCGGAACTGGTCGCCCCCGCGCGTCTCGACCACGTCGAAGTTCGCGTCGCCCCGGAGCACCTCGAAGTCGCCGAACGTCATCCCGCCCGCGTTCCAGTTGACCAGCGCCTTGCGCGTCGCCTGCGGCACGTCCTTGAGCACCTTCTGGTCCTTGAGCTTCTTCAAAAACTCCTGCCCGTCGGCCGCCGAGTTGGCGACCGCGTGCACGTGCATCAGCGCGATCTCCTTGTTCGCCGGGACGTTCACGCTGATCGTCCCCTGCACGTTCGAGTTGCCGGCCTGGTACTCGATGTTCATCGGCGTCTTGGCGCCCGGGCCGTTGAACACCTCGACCATCGCCCGGTTGTTCGCGCTCGTCTGGGCGACGAACGCGTAGTTCTGCCCCTTCTTCTTCGGGTCGGGCACGGTCTGCCCGTTCTGCACGCCGTAGTTCGCGTTCGCGTTCAGCACGATCTGCAACTGCTGGTCCCGTCCGGCCGTGTTGCGGATCACGTCGATCATCCGTACGTACCCGTCCTCCTTGTTGAACCAGAACCGGCGGGTGACCGTCGTCTGCCCGACCGGCAAATTCTCGATGACCAGCTCGCCGGTCTTCCCGTCGATCTTCGCGGTGCGCTGCATGCGCCCGCTGGTCGAGCTGCCGTTGATCGTCAGCACGCCGGTCGACGAGTACACCGGCATGTTCCCCTGCTGCTGGAGGTACCCGTAATAGTGCACCATCCAGTTGTTCCCGTCCTTGTCCGGCTGGGTGTACGGGAGCGTGACGGCCT
Source organism: Tepidisphaeraceae bacterium (assembly GCA_035627895.1). GTDB lineage: Bacteria > Planctomycetota > Phycisphaerae > Tepidisphaerales > Tepidisphaeraceae > DASPKW01. Next base: position 2,290 of record DASPKW010000306.1, read on the forward strand.
GGTCGGCCGCCCTGGCGGCCGGCGCACCGGCGACCCCTGCGAACGCCAGGACCGCAACGACCGCGAGACGCGCGGAAAGGGACATGGGAACGTCCTTCGAATGTGTGACGTGAACGGAAATCGACGACCGGTCGACCGTGCGTGCGAAAGTATACCCCCGCCCCTCACCCCGCGAAAACCCGCCCCGCCCGGAATCAAAACTCGTTACACGAACCCCGCTTCATCCCCCCTCTCCTTGTCTCCCCCGTCCCCTACCGCCGCGGGTCCACCCGGAACACCTTCCCCTGGATCGTGATCATGACCGGCGCGTGGTCGGGCCCGGCGACGGGCACGACCGTGTAGCTGCGCTTGTTCCCCTTCTTGCGCGCCAGCCCGTCGGAGTAAGTCAGTTCCAGCGTGTTGCCCGACAGCTTGTACCGCCCCGACCCGCGGTCGATCGCCGCCGACGTCACGGTCGTCGCGGCCTCCATGTCGACCTCGGCCAGCGCCATGTTCTGCGTCGCGAACGTCCCGTCGCGCCGGAACGTGATCTGCGGGTCCTCCGCTTCGTTGGCGGTCGTCGACACCGCCTCGCCCACGCCCGCCACGCCCACGAACGTTCCGTTCAGTCGCGCGTTGCTCCCGAACGTGCCCGCGGCGATCTTCTCGGCCGGCTCCTTGAACGGGTCCTCGCCCGACGGGCCCAACGTCGCCCCGGTCAGCACGCCGCCGTCCGGCGGGTCGTTCGGCCACCGGCTACCCGCCGCGGTGCCGCCGCCCGGCTTGTGCTTGGTCACGCCCGGGTCCGTCACCGCGATCCCCAGGCCGTTCGGAATCGGCTTCATCGCCGCCCCCCCCTCCTTCGCCTCGGCCGCCTGCCGCTTGATGTAGTCCTCGTACGCCTGATCCTTCACGTCCGACTGGAACAGCCAGGCGAAAAAGAGCAGAGCGACGACGACGGCGGAGATGGTCGCTGTGGGTGACATTCGGCAGGCTCCCTCCCCAGATTAGGCGGGCAGTCTAACGGACCAGCCACCCCGATGCACGTAAAATGCTGCAGTCCACCGCCGGCCGTCGCCCGTCGGATTCCCCCGGGGGGACACCGACGCCCCGACCATACGCCCTTAGGGCGAATCCTTGCCC
>DASPKW010000307.1:0-7838 GCA_035627895.1 Tepidisphaeraceae bacterium
AACGACAGCCCGCGGGCCTGCCGGAGATTCATCCCAAACTCGGCGTACCGCTCTAGGACCTTCGGCCGGTCTTCGGGCACGAGCAGCCCTACGGACTGGTTGCGCGGGTCGAGCACGAGCACGTTCAACCGCTCGTGCTTGGCGGCCTCCTCGAGCAGCACCCGGGCCAGGTAGGACTTGCCGCTGCCGGTCGAGCCCGAGATGTATATGTGAACCATCTGGGCGAGCGGGAAGGCGACGGGGCCGATGGAACGCCCGGCGTCATCGACGCGCTGGCCGAGCGTGAGCGGGAACGCGTCTGCCGGGATCGTCTCCGGGGTAAGTACCGCAGCGCCGTCGTGGGCGCCCGTTTCTCTCTTGTCCGTGCGGGCCAAGACGTCGGACACGAAGCGCGCCGCGACGTGCTTCTCCGAGTGCCGAACGTGCCCGCCGTCCACCGTGATCGGCTCGTCCGGCGTCACCATGACGTGACCGTCCGCGAGTTGCCGCAACGCGTTGAACTCCGGCCCCAACCTGTTCAATTGATTCGGCGTGAGCGCCCCTCCCAGCCATTGCTCCACCCACGTCATCGCCGGCTCGGTCGCCTCGGCGATCCGAACGTTGAGCCGTCCGCCCTCCAGCTTCTGCCTGACCTGATAGCGATGGAGATCGGTCAGCTCGTGGACGACCGCCCGCAGCGCGTCGCGGAAGCGCGTCGGGTCCGGGGCACACTGGGCGTTCGAGCCGATCCCGAACGTGTACACGGCCGCCGAGCCCTTGCGCTGATATTCCCGCTGGAGGTGTTGGAGCACCCCGAGCCGCTCTCGCTCGCGGTCCACTCGCGGCTTGAGCTGCTCAACCTGTGCCTTTCCGGCCCGTGCCTGACTTCGCATGTATCCGGTCAGCAGATCGGAATCGACGTCGGACAGCGAGAGCAACGCTTCGGACGACCGGATCCCGTCCCGCGTCGACTCCAATTGCCGCTGGAGGGCAGCTACCTGCTCGACGCTGGGCAGCGGCTGCGTCGGGGCGTCCGCCGCCATCCGCCGGGCTACCTCCGCCTTGGCGAGCTCGGGCGGGACGTCGCGGAAGTGGGAGAGCGAGATCCGGACTTCGGGAAAATGGCTTTCCAGCCAGTCGTGCAGCAGGCCGATGTCCCGCGCCCAGGTCTCCCCGTCGGGCGTGACCGATACAAGGTAATACGACTTGTCTCCCCGGATCAGCGCCGACCGGCCGACCCGTAGGACGATCACCTGGAGCCGCCGGTCGGCCGCCGGGTGCCACCAGACCGACAGGGATAATCGGTAGTCGAACTGGCCGATCGGCACGAACCCCTCAGCGCGAAGCACGTCTGCGAACGGCTCGCCATGCATATCGCACCACTTTCATCACGCCCCGTCCCGCCACTTTCAATACCCAAACCGGCCACCACACCTTGTCCAATCCAAGCCGGGCCGCCTGCAGTTCGGCCGACAGGTGCGTCCGCTCGAAGTTAAGCCGCAGCGCCTGATCCTGGTTGAACAGCCGGTGCCGCGCGAGCTCGTTTTCGAACGCCGCCTGCTGATCTTGAAGAACCTGGCGGTGGGCGAGACGGGCTTGGCAGTTCCAGCAGACCGTCAGGGCCGGCGGCCCGACGAACCCGCACCGGCACCGGCCGCAGAGCAGGCGGGAGCAGACCTCGCACCGGGCCAGGCAGTGCACGCAGCACCCGCCGGTCCCGCACCAGTCGCACGTGCCGCGGAGCTCGCCCACGTCGGCGACGGGGCGGCCGCACCCGCGGCACCACTGCGCGGTCTGCTCGGCCGTCTGGTGCAGCGCGCCCCGGCCGTCGTCCGTCAGCCGCTCAGACCGAACGAACATCGCCCGCCCGTCGGGGCCGCGGACGAGAGTGCGCCGGACGATTCGCCTCACGGCATCACCGCCACGCCGCCGTGACTGTGACAGTGAGCGGCCACCGTCGCCCGGGCCAGCGCGCAGTCCAGGCAGTCCGCCTCGGGCTCCTGCGGCAGCGCGATCGTCGTGAACGAGAAGTTTGCCGGGCCGTCGCCGAGGTGGCGGCCGAAGATGTCCCGCTCGCCCATCCGGTACTCCGGGTCGATCTTGACCTGGAGCAGGTTGCGGTTCCCGAGCTGCGCGATCAGTCGCCCCATCCGGTTGTCGGCGCCCGCGGTGAGGATGCCGACCGCGACCTGTCCGGCGATCGCGTCGACCAGGTGCAGGTCGAGGACGGTGCCGCCCGTGCTCGGGACGTTGACGCCGCCCGCGTCGGCGGGGCCGGCCGGTGCCGCGGCGGCCCGCGCCTGCGCCTCGAACGCGCGGTACCGTGCGCTGGCGACGCACCGGTAGCAGGCGGGCGTAACACCGGGGACGTGGTAGATGATCTCGCCGGCCCGGCCCCCGCGGTACAAGCCGATCGACAGGGCCGGCTTCCCGAGCCGCATGGCCTCCCGGTTCCCGCGGGCCTGGGCGGGGAAGAAGTCGGTCGCGAGGATCAGCAGGTCGGTGTGCCCGAAGTGCGCGTCGAACTCGTCCCGCCCGAACTCGCAGAAGTCGCGGGTCAGACAGTTGACCTCGACGTCCGGGTTGATCCGGGCGAGTGCCTCGGCCAGGGCGTCGGCCTTGTGTCGGCCGACGTCGGCCATGCCGAAGTCCTGCCGGGCCGGGTTGGTCGCGTCGACCCGGTCGAAGTCGACGTACGTCACGGCGCCGACCCCGCACCGGACCAGATCCTGGGTCAGGCCGTACGCGCCGCCGACGACGGTCACGTGGGCCTGCTGCATGCGGTCGACGTCGATGGTGGGGCGGATGCGTTCGAAGTTCATTGCGGTTCTCCTGTCAAAAGAGTTCGAGGGTAGTGGGACGTTGGACGAACGGCCGGTCGGCCGTCACGACGATGGCGCGGAGCCGGTACGACTCGGGGATCACGATCGGGGCGGCGAACATCCGCATGTCCGGGTTCCGGTCGAGCAGCCGGCCGATGTACTCCATGTCGCCGCCGCTCAGCCGGTCGAACCCGCCGGGGTGGCTGTGCACGAACCCCTTCATGTCGAGCCCGGCCGGCAGCCACTCGTCGCGCATCTTGCGGCGCAGCGTGGCGACGTCGGGCGTGTACGTCGCGCCGCCGCACGCGGCGGTCGCGTCGAAGTAGAAGTCGGTGACGCGGTCGCCGTCGATCGGCCCGAGGAGGATCCCGCCAGTCTCCGGCGGGAGCGCCCCAATCGTGCACAGAATCCGGCACCGAACGTGCCGGCACATCCGGAGCGGTGGAGTCAGCGAGAAATCCAAGAGGTTGCTCGGATACGAGTGCATGGGAGTTCAGGGGTGAGGGCACCGATACGTCAGGGACAGTTCGTGGACGGTACGATTACGCTTGGGGCACGCCGGTTCGCCGGTATTCGAGGAAGTACTCGGCCCACTGTTTGGCCAGCTCCTCAGCCCGCTCTTGGTCGCGGGGCTCGCGGCCGGCGACGAAACAAATCTGCCCGCTGCTGTACAGGTGGGTCTTGGTGACGGACGCGTCGCGGCCGCCGAGCGGCGGGTGGGCCAGGCAATGGATGGCGATGTGGTCGCCCTGCGGGGCGAACGCGAACTTGAATATCGAACCGCCGTCTGCGGAACGGTAGTACTTGGTCATCGGGGCACCTCGGAGGATTCGGTCGACGAAGGACATGGAGGACGAACTCGGATCGAGCGATCTTGAAAAGGGGGGGCGAGCCGGTCACTCGCTCTACGACCGGCCCGCCCCCGTTGGACACACCGCTTAGTGGGGCTGCGGCGCGATTGGCGTGGGCGCGATCAACGCGTCGTCCGCAGCCGACCGCACGGGCGCCGGTTCCGCGGGCCGCTCCGTGTGGAACGTGCCGGGCTCGATCTCGGCCCCGTGGAAGGTGCCGCCGATCAGGTTGGAAGAGGGTCGCATGCGATTCTCCTTTCGGGAGAAGGGGGGTGATGGCGAAGGAGGCCCGCCATCGTCGGCCGCACGCACGATCGGGGACGGCCGGGACACGCGTGGTTTCTGATCAAGCCCGTCAGTCGCGTCGTCGCACGTGCGGACGCACTTGTATCGCTTCCGCGGACAGCGAAGGACAGATTGTTTGGTTTTCTCAGAGACGTTCCGAAAGTGCGGCGTGCACATCGGTGCGCACCTGCCCGGCACGCCCCCTTGATCGCCGCGACGCGTTAAGTCGCGATAGAGAAACCCGTGGCCGAATGGCGACCAAAGTCGAAATGCTCGGCCGAGATGCTCCTCCTAAGTCAAACCCCGTTTTGTCCCGGACGAAACCCGACGGACGAAATCGGGCGACGTCCCAAACCCTGCAAATCGAAGAGGAATCGAGGAGGGCGCTCTGACGGCACACGATTCAGTCCGATCGGACGTGCTGTTGTCCGTGTTCTGACAACCGGTGGACAGAACGGACAGCATCCCCACGGTCGGTATCCGAGTCCCTGGCCATTGGACTGCTCGACCAGAACAGTTGGGCAGCGCCGGGATGAGGTTGCGCGGGCGCGGAAAGAATAGATGGGAAAGCCCGCACTGGGGGCGGGAGCACTGAGAAATCAGCTTAATACCCCGAGAGCAACGGCAGCGTTCAGTACGATGCGTTGCATGTCAACCGAAAGATCCACCACCTTCGTCGTCAAAGGGATCTGCACGGCGGCTTGCGTGGCTTGCGAGAAGCAAACGCAGGTCTTCCAGGTCGAGTCGCGAGGACAGGCAATGAACTTGTGCCCGCGCGATTTCTTCAAACAGGTCAAGATCGCTACCGCGTCGGCAAACGCCGGCCCGACGACCGATTAGCCGGGTGGGAGCTAATCGGTCACCCCGTCACGTGCTCGTCGCGCTCGCAATTCCATCGCCCAAGAGAGACCGCCATGCTCACGGTGAAAGCAGCAGCAAAGAGGCTCGGGATCAGCCCGAGCCTCGTCTACAATTTGGTGTCCAGGCGCGCGATCGGCCACTACCGGATCGGCGGCAAGATTGTCTTCGCCGACGAAGACCTGGACACTTATCTCACGAATTGTCGGGTTACGGCGTCAACTCCCGCATCGGCCCTGCCGCGTCCTCGGTCACAGCCGGTTAGGCTGAAGCACGTCTCGCTTGCTCCAGCAGGAACGCCGGCGCCTGGGACAGGTGAGCGTAGTGCTTGGCGAGCATCGACGGATCGGAGTGCCCCGCGAGCACGGCAACGGTGAACGCGTCTACGCCCTTGAGGAGCATTCGGTTGATCCACGTGTGGCGCAGCGCGTACAGGCTGTACTTCACCCCGGTGGCCTTTCTGATCCGCTGGAACCGACAGTTGGTGGCGTCGGGCGTCCACGGGGCACCGTCGACGTTCCGAAACAACTCGCCGGTCGGGTGCCGCTTCATCAGCCGCTCGCAGACCTCGACCGCCACCGCGGTGAGGTAGACGACGCGGGGCGTTTTCTTCCCCTTCGACTCCGACGGCGGGAACACCCAGCGCTGGCCCGCGAGGTCGACATGACGGGCTTCGACGCGCAACGACTCTTGCGGTCGACAGCCCGTTTCCCAGGTCACAGTCAGCAGGTCGCGAAACTCTTGATCCTTGGTGCGATCGAGCAGTCGCTGATACTCGGCCGCGGAGACGATCTGCTCCTTGCGGCCGCACGCCGGCTTCCGCATGTTCGCGAGGGGCGAGCGGTCGACGTACCCCTGTTCCTCCGCCCACCGCAGGGCGCGCTTGGCCGCCGCGATCAAATTGCGGCGTGAGCCCGACGCCAACCCCTCCCGGGCGTCGACCCATTTTTGCACGTGGTAGGGTTTGAACTTGTCGACCGCTAGGTCGGCGGGGATGGACTGGCAGAAGGAGTTCAGTCGATCTTTGTACCAGCGGTACGTATCCGGCGAGCGGTGCTTCTCACACCACTCGAGAAACTCGTCAACGATGACAACGACGAGCTGGGTGGGGGATGAGTCCGACGGTGCTGCAACCGTCGTTGCCGGTCTAGCCATCAACTCGTGGTAGAGCTTGAACGCCTCGTCCCGGACGGCACCGAGCTTGATCTGCTTGGGGCCAATCTGGACGAACCACGCGTTGCGCGCGGTTCGGAAAAACGGCTTGGGGAAGTGGGGCACGGGAGTCTCCGGTTCTCGGAGCGAGCCCTGGAGGTGTAAACGGCCCCGGTCGGTCGAAACCGATTTGGGGCCATTTTCTCAGCGCACTTCTCTGCCAAGTTTCTCTGCCAGCCGGGACGGCTCGTTCGACCGGTGGGTCGTAACTCGTTGTCCCGTCTGAATGCAGCTTGCAGGAGTCGAACCTGCAACCTTCGGTTCCGTAGACCGACGCTCTATCCAATTGAGCTAAAGCTGCTCCGTCCCACTCTTACGGCGTGGCCGCAAGGTGGATCGGCAAGATTATCCCGATCCGGCGGGCTGTCAAGATGCGTTCGTCAGACGACTCGCGGTTCAGTCCAACCAGCGGCTTCCGCCGGCGGCTATCAAGTCTTGCCCGCCCGGGTCACCACCCCTACCCTCGTTCGGGAAGGAGCCCGCGCGATGACCCCGCCAGTCAATCCCACCGCCGCCGCCGCTACGCTCAACACGGCCGACCCATCCCAGGACGTGCTCCGGCCGGTGCGCCCGTCGCTCGAGCCGTTTTTCTCGCCGAGGAACGTCGCCGTCATCGGGGCGACCGAGACGCTCGGCGCCGTCGGCCGGACGATCCTGTGGAATTTGGTGTCTACGCCGTTCGGGGGGACGGTCTTCCCGGTCAACCCGAAGCGCGCGGGCGTGCTGGGGATCAAGGCGTACCCGACGATCAGCGACGTGCCCGCAAGGGTCGACCTCGCCGTGATCGTGATCCCCGCGCCGGGCGTGCCGGCGGCGGTCGAGCAGTGCGGGCAGGCGGGCGTGCGCGCGGTGATCGTGATCTCCGCGGGGTTCAAGGAGATCGGGCCGGCGGGGGCCGATCTCGAGCGACAGTTGCTGGCCGCGGCGCGGAAGTACAACATCCGGATCGTCGGTCCGAACTGCCTGGGGCTCATGAACCCGCTCACGGGCCTCAACGCCAGCTTCGCCAAGGGAATGGCCCGCCCGGGCAACGTCGGGTTCATCAGCCAGTCCGGCGCGCTGATGACGGCCGTGCTCGACTGGTCGTTTAAGGAACAGGTGGGGTTCAGCTGCTTCGCCTCGATCGGGTCGATGCTCGACGTCGACTGGGGCGATTTGATCGATTACCTGGGCGACGACCCGCGGACGCAGTCGATCGTGATCTACATGGAGTCGATCGGGGACGCGCGGTCGTTCCTGTCGGCCGCGCGAGAGGTGTCGCTGACCAAGCCGGTGATCGTGATCAAGGCGGGCCGGACCGAGCAGGCCGCCAAGGCCGCCGCGAGCCACACGGGATCGCTGACGGGCAGCGACGAAGTGCTGGACGCCGCGTTCCGCCGGGCGGGCGTGTTGCGCGTGCAGAACATCTCCGACCTCTTCTACATGTCGGAGGTGCTCGCCAAGCAGCCGCGGCCGCGAGGGAACCGGCTCACGATCATCACCAACGCCGGCGGCCCCGGCGTGCTCGCGACGGACGCGCTGATCCAGCAGGGGGGCGTGCTCGCGCCGGTGTCGGCGGAGACGGTGGAGAAGCTCAACGCGTTCCTGCCCGCCGCGTGGAGCCACGCGAACCCGATCGACGTGCTCGGCGACGCCCCGCCCGAGCGGTATGCGAAAACGCTCGAACTGGCGGCCAAGGACGAGAATTCCGACGGCCTGCTCGTCATCCTCACCCCGCAGGACATGACCGAACCGACGCTGATCGCCGAGGCGCTCGCCAAACACGCCAAGATCCCCGGCAAGCCCGTCATCGCGAGCTGGATGGGCGGCCCGATGGTCGAGGCCGGCGAAT
>DASPKW010000308.1:0-4656 GCA_035627895.1 Tepidisphaeraceae bacterium
GAACGATTTGGTCATCTTGGCGAACAACTACGGGAGCAGCATGACGCCGCCGGTCGCGGGGACCTCGTTGGCGAGCGCCGACATGGCGGCGGCGACGGTCGTCGCGGACGCGGTTGGGGCGCCCGTCGCGGCGACGGTCGCGAGCACGCCGATTCCGACTCCCGTCGCGACCGCGCCGGTCGTGAAGACGACCACCAGCGCGCCGGTCGTGAAGACGACCACCAGCGCGCCGGCCACGAAGTCGGCATCCACTGCACCGGTCACGAAGGCGGCGGCCACGACGAAGAAGGCCGTGCCCGCTCCGACTCCGAAGAGCAAGCCGGCCCCCGCCACCGCCAAGGCCCCCGCCCCGACGCCGAAGAAGGCCGCGCCGGTGGCACTGCCGACGGCCAAGACGGTCGTTGCCGGCACGCCGGTGGTGACCAAGCCCGCGGTGTTGGGAGAGTCGAAGGACTTGTTCTCGCGGAAGCGCGTGGCCTAACGCCGCGACCAGTTCCCCGGTCGGCGCGGTTACTCCCCCTGCTTCTCGATGCCGCGCACGCGGACGTAGATCTTGGCCGGCGCCGCGTCGAAGTAGCGAAACAGCGCCGGGCAGAGCCACCCGTCCATGCCGTGTCCCTCCCAGCGGTAGACGTTGCCGCCCATGTCGCCGCGGAGCCAGGTGAATTCGAGGTCGGCGCCGGGGAAAGGGTCGGCGGAAAACTGCATCAGGAAGCCGCCGTGCGGGTCGGGCAGACCCTTCTCCTTGACGGCCACGTCGATGATGTCGTCGGCCCCGCCGACGAACGCCTCGCGCCGCAGGCCGACGGCCTCGTCGTCGAAGACCCACAGGCCTTCCCAGCGGTAGGGCTTGATGGTGTTGATCTGGTTGGGCATCGGATTAATACGACGCCCGACGCGGCGGGTGCGGGCGGCGATCATCGCGCCAGGAACTCAAGGAAGTTATCCTTGACCAGCCGTTTGACGTCGCCACGAATGTCGGCGTCGGTCAGGGGCCAGCCGGTGCGGGCGGTGTCGTGGTACTTGTCGGTCAGGGCGCGGGCGATCAACTCGCGGCTGTGCTCCCACTTGTAGAGGAGCTGGTCGAGCACGCGGGCGTCGGAGTGCTGGGGGATCATGGACGTGCCGAGCAGCTCGAGGCGCATGCGGGTGATCTCGTCGATCAGGCTGGGGTTGTTCAGGAACCACCAGCAGCCGAAGACCATGAGGTTGCCGAACTTTCGGGCGGCGACGGCGAGCTCGTGCTGGTTCTCGCGGGCGAGCATCGTGCAAAAGAACTTGTTCTGCGGGAAGTCGCGGCAGAGCTTGGCGACGGACTGGACGTCCGACACGCCGCCCATGTCGGCGGCGTCGCGCAGGGCGGGGTTGGCGCCGCGGCGGGCGCCGATCATCATCGCGAACGGCAGGCCCCGCTCGGCGAGCACGGGGAGCAGGATCTTTTCGAAGACCTGGTCACTGACGGCGCCGCTCCCGTACGTGAAGTCGGGCGGGAGGCTGACGGCGACGTAGATCGCCTTTTGGAGATCGATCCAGTGGCGCAGGAACTTTCGGCCGTTCTCGACGGTCTTTTCGTCGACGGTCGTGGAGCAGGCGAAGCCCCATTCGGTGAGCTTCTTCGACGCGGCGGGCCAGTCGATCAGTACGGGGTCGATGCGGAGGACGGCGGTGAAGCGCGGGTCGAAGCCGACCTTGGGGTCGGCGAGCCACTTGTTCCGCTCGACGTCGTCGAAGACCGCGTTGGTCATCGTGATCGACTCGACGTTGGCGAGCTCCATCACGCGGTCGACATACTTGGACGGGTCTTGCTGGGCGAACCACTTGCGGGCGGGCTCGAGGGTCTTGTCGGAGTCGACGTCGAGGCCGAGCAGGTGGAGCGTGGTGAGCACGCCGCGGCATGCCTCGGAGATGGGCGTGCGTTCGACGAACAGGTGTTTCCAGATGTGGTCGGCCTGCTCGCGCTTGGACATGCGCCAGAACTGCTCGTAAGGGAGCTTGGTCGCCGGGACGACGCGGAAGACCTCGGCGATCAGGTAGTGGTAAGTGATCAGCTCGTCGACGCCGTAGAGCATCATGCCGGCGTGATCGGTCTTGCCGGTGGCGTTGACGACGGGCGTGCCGAAGCTCGGCGGATAGAGGTGCGTGTGCATGTCGACCACGGGCTGTTCCCATAGCGCGCGGGTGACGGCGGACTCGATGGCGGGGCGGTCGGTCAGGGTCGCGGACATGGCAGGCCTCTCCTCGGATTGTGCGTTCGGAAAGGATTGTTGCGAGAAGTGGGGCGAGGGTCAAAGGGGGAGCGGAACATCGAACATTCAGCGCTGAACATCGAACGGCGTGCGGGGCGTTCAATTCGATGGTCACTTCCGGGACGGGCGCTCACGTGCACCTGCGGTGCGACCGCTAAGTACGGCATGTAGGGTGGGGCGCGGGTGGCGCGATTGAACTGGGGCGCGGGACACCTACAATCCGCGTCCATGTCCACCGCCAACCTTCCCGCCGACGTGTGCAAGCTGTCCGCCTTCGCCGACGAGATCGGGCCGGATCTCGATTTGCAGATCCGGACGTGCGTCGAGAACCAGGTCACGCACTTCGAGCTGCGCGGCGTGTACGGGAAGAACGTGATGGACTTCGACGACGCGCTCCGGGCGGAGATCAAGTCGAAGCTGTCGGCCAACGGGCTGGGCGTGATCTCGATCGGGTCGCCGATCGGGAAGGTCGCGATCGATCAGCCTTGGGAAGCCCACTTCGACCGGTTCAAGCGGGCCGTCGAGATCGCGCTCTACTTCGGGTCGCCGTTCATCCGGCTGTTCAGCTACTACCCGGCGGGCGGCGAGGGCAAGGGGCCGATCGAACCGCACAAGGACGAGATCCTCGACCGGTTCCGGCAGAAGTGCGAGTACGTCGCCAAACTGCCGGTGATCATGGTGCACGAGAACGAGAAGGGCATATTCGGCGACATCGGCCGGCGGTGTCACGAGCTGATGGCGGGCGTGAACCACCCGAAACTGCGGAGCGCGTTCGACTTTGCCAACTTCGTGCAGGTGAACGAGAACCCGCTGGACAACTGGCCGCTGCTCAAGCCGTACGCGGCGCACATTCACATCAAGGACGCGAAGTTCCCGGACGGCCGGGTCGTGCCGGCGGGCGAGGGCGACGGGAAGATCCCGGAGATCCTGAAGGACGCGTGGGAGAGTGGCTATCGCGGGTTCCTGACGCTCGAGCCGCACCTGAAGGTCGCGGGACACAGCCATGGGGAGACGGGGCCGGACCTGTTCAAGGTGGCGGCGGACTCGCTCAAGGCGGTGTGCCGGCGGCAGGGTGTGGGGCTGGCGGGGGCGTGAGCACGTCTGGAATCCAATGGCGGTCGATCTAGTCGGGGCGTATGATTCGGCTATGAGCCTCGCGGTGGAAGCCGACATCTTCAGCCGGATCATCGATCCGTCGAACCCTACGCTCTCGCCCGAGGGCGCGCGCGCCATTCTGGAGCTTGGCTACTGGGAGGCGGACCACGCCCGCATGGCCGAACTCGCGCGAGGGTCGAACGAGGGGACGTTGACCGACGACGAGCGGCGAACGTTCGAGGGGTACGTCTTCGTGGGGGATGTGCTGTCGATGCTCAAATCCAAGGCGCGATTGTCGCTCCGCAAGCACTCGCCGGCGGCATAGCCCATGGTCACTGAGTCGGAACGCAGGCAGGTCCGGATGCGCGCCGGCGATCGGTGCGAGTACTGCCATCTTCCGCAGGCCGGGCACGATGAACGATTCTCAGTCGACCACGTGATCGCCCGAAAGCACGGCGGGGCGGACGGCACTGATAACCTGGCGTTCTGCTGCCTGCGGTGCAACCTGCACAAGGGAACGGATCTAACGGGAATTGCCCCCGACTCGGGTGAAGTGGTTCTGCTTTTCCACCCGCGACGCGACCGCTTGGAGGAACACTTCGAATTCGTCGGCGCCACGATCCGCGGCCGGACGGCGATCGGAGCGACAACGGTCCGGCTACTACAAGTGAACGCACCGGAGCACGTCCGCCTTCGCGAGTCGCTACAACTGGAGGGCTTGCTCTAACGCACACGTGGCCATGCCCCTCTCCCCCCTCGAATCCTCGCTCCTCCGCCCGGTCGACACGCCGGCGCGGTTGCACGTGCCGCTTGCCACGCGTGCGAAGGTCGAATCGCCCATCGCCGTGCCGCCGGGCACGGTCGTCGCGCACGGGGAGGCGCTGGCGCGCGGGGCGGCCGAGGGCGGGGCGCAGGCGCTGGCGCCCACGTCCGGGCGGGTGGTCGGCGTGTCGACGGTGACGCTGACGAACGGGCAGGACGTGCCGGCGGTCGAGCTCGAGGTGGACTACGAGGACCGGCGGACGCCCGAGGCCCCGCACACGCCGGAGGAGGTCGCCCGGCGCGCGGACCCGATCGACAAGGCGTCGCCCGACGCGCTGGGCCTGTGGATCGACCGGCTGCGCGGGCACGGCGTGTGGGCGGACCGGCTGACCAGCCCGGACCTGATCGGGCAACTGCACCAGATCCTGCGCCGGCCGATCGACACGATCGTGTGCAACGCGGTGGACCACGACCCGGGCGTGCGGCTGCAGTCGGTCGTGGGGGCGCGGTTCGGGTCGGTGCTGGTGCGTGGGCTCGAGCTGCTCGCCCGGCT
>DASPKW010000309.1:0-3826 GCA_035627895.1 Tepidisphaeraceae bacterium
CAAGGAAGACGGCGCCTAACTCCAGCATGGGAACCCCCGTTTCGGATCTCGTGACGTTCTTTTGCTTAGTCACCGAAGTGACACAAGCCTCTCAACCAGACGATCGTACGGTTTATGTTTGGGTTCGAGAAACAAAAAATCGGTGGAATCTCCGCGAATTCTGGTTGCTGTAGGGGAATCATCCACGCTATAACCCGTCAATCACCCGAGTGGGTGATCCACTTCTTTTGTGTAGGGCACGTTCACCGACGCAACGTCGGTTTAAGGAGTTCCTGATATGCCCCGTCTCACGCCTGCCTCGTCGCGCCGCGGCTTCACGCTGGTCGAACTGCTCGTGGTCATCGGGATCATCGCGCTGTTGATCTCGATCCTGCTCCCCTCGTTGAACAAGGCCCGCGAGAGCGCCAACCGGGTCAAGTGCGGGAGCAACCTGCGGCAGATCGGGCAGGCGATGATCATGTACGCCAACGACGCGCGGGGGAGCTTCCCGCGGACCAAGTACAAGCCGGGCGGGACCAACACGGCCGGCACCGGGATCACGGCCAACGACCCGTTCAAGCCGACGAGCGGGACGGCCCCGAGCGACAACGACCTGAGCGCCCCGTACTTCCTGCTCATGCGCGCCCAGGAGCTGACGCCCGAACTGTTCGTCTGCCCGTCGGGCGACCAGGAGAAGGACAACTTCGGCGGCGGCAAGAACACGGCCCAGACGCGCGCCAACTTCTCCGACTGGAAAAAGAACATGAGCTACGGGATTGCGAACCCGTACCCGAACACGACGGCGGTGTCGCGGGGGTACAAGTGGAACAACACGCTCGGGGCGGACTTCGCGATCGGTGCGGACCGGAACCCGGGGCAGTTGTCGCCGCACGACGTGCAGAAGGCGACGGAGACGTCGAGCGCGAAGGACATGAAGGGGTCGAACAGCGACAACCATCTGCGGGAGGGGCAGAACGTGCTGTTCGGGGACGGGCACGTCGAGTGGAGCCAGACGGCGTTCGTCGGTCGGCGGAAGGACTGCATCTACACGATCTCGGGGTCGACCGACGGGAGCAAGACGACGGGGGGCGGGATCCAGAGCGGGTCGCCGGCGTGGGCGGGGGACACGGTGATCTTGCCGAAGGTGCAGTGAGGGGGAGCGTAACGGTTAACGAGTAATGCTTAAGGGGGGGTGGGTTTGCTTAAGGGTTAGTCGTTAATCGTTACGCCGACATCCACGGGCCCGAGTGGCGGAGGGCGCGCGCGTCAGACGCGCGCGCCCTCCGCTCTGTTTTGGGTGGCGTTCGGCGGGGCAGGGGGGTAGGGTGGCGGCGCGCGCGTGGGTGACGGGGCCCGCGCGTCGAGAACATTCCGGGAGGTTCGCATGCGGCGCTCGGTGGTCGGGTGGGGCGTGTTGTTGGTGCTGCTGGTCGTCGGCGGGGCGTTCGGGCGCGCGCGGGCGGCGGACGGGCTGCCGGTGAAGTTCCGGCCGGTGGCGGCGGGGCCGCTGGTGCTGAACCCGCGGGACGTGATCGCGGTGTACCGGCCGGCGGACGGGAGCAGCGTGGGGGTGCTGATCGGGAAGCCGGGCGGGGCGGTGCAGCAGATCGTGCTGAAGGACTTCCGCGAGGCGGCGGCGGTGTTCAACGAGTTGTGGAATAACCAGCAGTGGGTGAAGGACCCGGGGGACGAGGACGCGCGGCCGCTGACGCGGATGCTGGTCAAGCCGAAGCAGGGCGAGGAGGACGCCAAGCGGGTGCCGGTGCTGATCGTGAACGCGGACCGCGTGCTGGGGATCGGGTGGGACTCGGACCGGCGGGTGGCGCACGTCTACATCGACCGGGCGCCCGGGGCGGCCGCGGGGGCGGACGAGACGCTGGAGCTGACGCGCGAGGAGGCGGAGGGGGTGATTGCGGCGTACAAGATGGCGATGGTGAGGTAGGGAGAAGCGAGAAGTCAGAAGCCAGTAGCCAGTAGCCAGTGGGAGAAGTCGGGGGCTCCGAATTCTACTTCTGGCTTCTGACTTCGCGCTTCTGGCTTCTCTTCAATTCTGCGATTGTGCTTCCTGCATCCGCCGGGCGACGGTGGCGAGGAGGATGGTGGGGTCGATGTGCCAGCGGTTGTCGGTTTCGGAGAGGCGGGCCTGGAGGGGGATCTCGGTGTCGAGGTATTGGACGAGGAGGAGCTTGCGGCCGCCGGCGACCCAGTCGGGGCGGACGGGTTCGAGGGTGCCGCGCGAGGAGGGGTAGGCGTCGTCGGTTGAGAGCTCGATGACGGGGAGGGTCTGCGCGACGTGTTCGTACTGGCCCATCTCGCCGCCGGGCGGGGGGGACTGGCCCTGGATGAGCAGGTCGAGGTTGGGGGTGTTCTCGACGGCGATCTGCTGGAGGAGGTCGAGGTCGGCGGTCATGAGGGCGAACATGAAGCCGCGGGCGGCGTCGAAGGACGGGTGTTGGGGTTTGGCGCCGGCGGTCCACCAGCGGAGGTCGGCGCGCCAGCCGGCGGGGGTTTTCACCAGTGTGATGGGCACGAGCGAGCCGCGCCACATCGCGCGGCAGGCGAGGCGAGAGTTCTTGTCGCCGCCGATGATGTGGGGCTGGAGGTCGTGGTCGAGCTTGTCG
This sequence comes from Tepidisphaeraceae bacterium, assembly GCA_035627895.1. GTDB lineage: Bacteria > Planctomycetota > Phycisphaerae > Tepidisphaerales > Tepidisphaeraceae > DASPKW01. The sequence continues at coordinate 2,601 of DASPKW010000309.1, forward strand.
TCGAGGGCGGCCAGGTCGTCGGCGGTGGGCTGGTGTTGGACGAGGAGGTAGAGGTCGGGGTTGGGGAGGGCGACGGACTGGAGGAGCTCGAGGTTGGCCGAGCCGATCGCGCGGAACGTCTTGCGGAGGGCCTGGTGGACGAGGATCGGGGGCGGCTGCATGGGGGCGAATGTACCGCGGCGGGAAATGAGGGCGAGGGGGGTGTGGAAAAGAGTGTGTGGGCGGTGGAGGAGAAGGGCGAATGACAAAATTCGAATGACGAAAGTGGACGGAGGGAATGGCGAATGACGAAATTCGAATCACGAATCAATGACGAATGACCAAGGTCGAATGACGAAGCGGTTGCGGTCGCGTCCGCTGAGGCCGGGACCGGGTCATGTTGCCGCGTCGTGGTGGGGGGGCGCGTCGTCCTTGAGGGTGCGCCCGCACCCCAGGTGACTCCCCGTTTGGCGGCGACCCGCAGGGGAGCGCGTCGGGCGCCGAACGGCGGTCGAACGCGCTAGCGCGGTGCGCCGCTCGTCGAAAGCTTCTCCCGCGCGTCGCGGAGCGACTGGGCGGCTTCGCCGGTGAGCGCGTCGGAGTGGCCGGCGCCGGCGTTCTCGATGACGGTCTTGGGGCCGGCGTAGGCGGCGATCACTTGGCGCTGGTAGTCGGCGGGGACGATGCCGTCGTGGGTGGAGACGATGAAGATGGCGGGGGCGGTGCAGGATCTGGCGCCGTCGAGGGCGTTCAGGTCGAGCGGCACGGCGGAAGCGACGGGGCCGGCGAGGATCCAGAGGTTCCACCAGCCGTAGCGGCCGAGGAGGAGCTCGCGCAGGGGCGGCGGGTTCTGGGCGATCAGGCCGTCGACCGGGCGGCGGGCGGCGACGGCGATCGCGACGGCGGCGCCGAAGCTGGCGCCCTGGACGTAGCAGCGCTTGCCCGGGTGGCGGGCGCGGGCGGCGTCGACGACGGCGAGGGCGCGAGGGACGACGTCGTCGAGCGCGCCGGGGGAGGAGCCGCCGTACCCGGGGAGGTTGACGCCCCAGACTTCGGCGGCGCGGTCGCCCCAGGCGTCGGCGACCATCTGCGTCCAGGGCTCGGCGCGGGCGCGCTGGCCGGGGATGAAGATCACGATGGCGGTGGGTTCGGCGGTGGTGCCCATCCGCACAGCGGCGCCGGAGGTGCCCAGGCGCGGCGGCTCGGGCTAAAACCGGTAGCGTGCCGAGACCGTCATCAGGCGGGGG
>DASPKW010000310.1:0-3842 GCA_035627895.1 Tepidisphaeraceae bacterium
CAGACCGACCCCTTCGGCGACCCGTTTAGCCGCGACCCGGAGGGGGAGCATCAAGCGACCCCGCAGGCGAGCGCGTCCGCGTCCCGCACGACTAACCTCGTCACCCGAGACCCCTTCGCCCGCGGGAGTGGTCGTCGCGCCCTCGCCGCCGCGATCGCCTCGCCCGCCAACCCGCTCACGGCGCGCGTGATGGTCAACCGCGTCTGGGCCCAGTTCTTCGGGTCCCATCTCGTCAACACCCCCAGCAACTTCGGCCGCTCCGGCCAACCTCCTTCCCACCAAGCCCTCCTCGACGACCTCGCCGTCCGCTTCGTGCAGCAAGGCTGGTCCATCAAGACGCTCGTTCGCGAGATCGTGACCTCCGCCACCTACCGCCAGTCGTCCCAGCATGACACGACCAAAGCCGCGATCGACCCGGCCAACGAGCGCCTCTGGCGCATGAACCGCCGCCGCCTCACCGTCGAACAATGGCGCGATTCGCTCCTGTTCGTCGGCGGCGAGTTGGACCGCGCGGGCGGCAAGTCGATCGACCCGGAAAAGCCGGACGAGCGGCGCCGCACGCTCTACAGCCGGATTAGTCGGCTCGGCCTCAACGCCATGTTGATGCAGTTCGACTACCCGGACGCCAACGTCCACGCCGAGCGCCGCGCGACGACCGTCACGCCGGGCCAGAAGCTGACCGCGCTCAACGGCCCGTTCGCGCTCGCCCGCGCCAAGGCGCTCGCCGCCCGCATCACGCGCGACGCGACGGGAACCGACACCCAGATCATCCTCGCTTACGAACTTCTCTTCGCGCGCCAGCCCTCGGCGCGCGAGCTTGACCTCGGCCGAACCTATCTCGCCAAGCCCGCCGACGGCGCGATGACCCGCTGGGAACGCTACGCCCAGGCCCTCATGACCACCAACGAGGCGATGTATGTCGATTGAATTCCGTGGCGTGGGCTTCCAGCCCGCCAGTCAAAACCGATCGACGACATCGCGCGCAATTGATCCTCGCGGGCTGGAAGCCCCCGCCACGTTTTCCCGCCGCGACCTCCTCACCCGCACCGCCACCGGCTTCGGCTCCCTCGCCCTCGCCGGCCTGCTCGCCAACTCCTCACGCGCAACCCCCAACTCGCAACTCGCAACTCCCCCCTTCGCCCCCCGCGCCAAGCGCGTCATCTTCCTCTTCCTCAACGGCGGCCCGTCCCACGTCGACACGTTCGACCCCAAGCCCCTCCTCGCCAAGTACGAGGGCACTCAGCCCACCGGCAAACTCTACCGCCAGCCCAAGGGCTCCGGCTTCATGCCGTCGCCCTTCAAGTTCGCCAAACACGGCCAGTCCGGCATCGACGTCTCGGAATCGCTCCCGCACCTCGCGAAGATTATCGACGATTGCTGCGTCATCAAATCGATGCACACGGCCGTGCCGAACCACGAGCCGGCGCTCCTGATGATGCACACCGGCAACCTCCAGCCGATCCGCCCGTCGCTCGGCTCCTGGATGCTCTACGGCCTGGGCTCCGAGAACCAGAACCTCCCCGGCTACGTCGTCCTCCGCCCCTCGCCCGCGATCGTCGTCGGCCCGGCCCTGTGGTCCAACAGCTTCCTCCCCGCCCAATACCAGGCCGCCAGCGTCATCACCAAAGACATGGCCGTCGACAAGCTCCTCGCCAACATCAAGAACCCTGCCCTCTCGCGCGACCAGCAGCGCGAACAGATCGACCTGGTCGCGGCGCTCAACGACGAGCACCTCAAGCAGCGCCCCGGCGACGCGGAGCTCGATGCGCAGGTGCGGACGATGGAAACCGCCTTCCGCATGCAGGCCGAGGCGACAGACGCGTTCGACATCGCGCGCGAGACCGACGCGACGCGCACCGCGTACGGCAATACTCCGTTCGCCAAGTCCTGCCTCCTCGCCCGTCGGCTCAGCGAGTCCGGCGTCCGCTTCGTCACCGTCTACTACACCGCGACGGGCAACCAGCCGTGGGACACGCACGCGAACCACAACGCCGGCCACGCCAAGCTGTGCGTCGACGCCGACCGCGCCGCCGCCGCGCTCATCTCGGACCTCAAGGCCCGCGGCCTGCTCGACGACACGCTCGTGATCGTCGGCGGCGAGTTCGGCCGAACGCCCTACGCGGAGAATAAAGACGCCACCAAGGCCGGCCGCGACCACCACCACACCGCCTTCTCCACGCTCCTCGCCGGGGGCGGCGTCAAGGGCGGCCTGGCGTTCGGCGAGACCGACGAGCTCGGCATGAACGCCGTCAAAGACCCCGTCCACGTCCACGACCTCCACGCCACCATCCTCCACCTCCTCGGGATGGATCACGAAAAGCTGACGTTCCGCTACGCCGGCCGAGACTTCCGTTTAACCGACGTGCACGGGAAGGTCGTCAAAGGCATTCTTGCCTGACACGAGATGAGTCCCGGAGGGACGACATGCAATAGCCCATGACGTAAGTCATGGGTCCGCGCGACCTCGCGCCCGATCAGCCCCTGTAGGGGCGACAGCGCGCGGGTTCTCAAAATGGGGTCATCGCGCCACTGCCGGCCTCCGGTCGACGATTCGTTCTCGGCCAATCTCGCTGCTGTCGCCCCTGCCGGGGCTTTTCTGATACACCACGAGCGCGGTCCCATGGCTTACGCCATGGGCTATTGGCCGCCGCCGCTCCGCGGCTCCCCACTCCGTCCTGACCGCGCCCTCCCACGTCTCTGCGGTGCCCCCTTTCCGGAAATCCCGTTTACCGATTGCCCCTAGCAGCCTGATCGGGCAAGATACCCGTGGGGTAGCATTCCATCGCGGCCCGGCACGGCGCGCGCGCGGAGAGGCAATGGCCAAAGCGGCACTGATCGTCGAGGACGAGAGCGAGATCGCCGACCTGCTCAAGCAGATCCTGCGGCTCCGCGGGATCGACGCGTCGATCCTGAGCGAGGGCGCGCCCGCCGCCGACTGGGTCCGCGACCACGCGCCCGACCTGGTCCTGCTCGACCTGATGCTCCCGGACGTCGACGGGTACGCGGTCTGCCAGCAGCTCAAGCTCGACCGCCGCACCAACCTCACGCCCATCGTCATGGTCACCGCCCGGGCTAAGCACGAGGACCGCGTCCGCGGCCTGAGCGTCGGGGCCAACGAGTACGTGACCAAGCCGTTCACCGTCGACCAACTCAACGCAGCGATCGACCGCGCCCTCGCCTGGCGCGACGAGCTCACCGATTGCGGGGCCCGCGGCGAGGTCCACTTCGAGCTCAAGAGCGACACGAAGGTGCTCGAGGAGCTCAACCAGATGCTGGCCGCTCTCATGCACCACAGCGGCCTCACCGAAGACCACGCCCGCCAGCTCACGACCGCCGTCCGCGAGATGGGCGCCAACGCGATCGAGTGGGGCCACCGCAAGAACATTGATCTGCCGGTGACGGTCACCTACCGGATCGACGCCGACCGCGTCGTGATCAAGATCAAGGACAACGGCCCCGGCTTCGACCCGGGCAGCCTCCCGCACGCCGCCGACCCCGAGGACCCCGCCGCCCACATGGAGATCCGCGACGCCCTGGGCCTCCGCCCCGGCGGGTTCGGCATCCTCATGACCCGGGGCCTGGTCGACGAGATGACGTACAACGAATCCGGGAACGAGGTCCGCCTCGTCAAGTACTTCAAGAAGAAGCCCGAGGGGTCGAACGGGTCGGCGAACTGAATCGCGGGTGGACGACGTGGGTCGAGTTCAATCCCCGCCAAGCCTGTTCGATATCTACGTCCTGCCGTTGCTCGGCACGTTCGCAATCGAGGCATTTCAAACGAAGAAGAACGAGCTGATCTTTTTCTTCATGCCGTTCCTGTTCGTGTGCGTGCGAATGTTTCT
>DASPKW010000311.1:0-4671 GCA_035627895.1 Tepidisphaeraceae bacterium
CGCACGTTCTTCACCACCTTGCTGGCGAACGACCACGTCTTGCCGTTCGCGTTCACCAGCACGTTGGCCGCGTTCTTCGGGTCCTTCGAGACGGTGATCGCGTCGTTCCCGGCCGTCCCCCAGACGACCAGCCGGCCCGTCGATTCGACGAACGCGTTGGCGGCGAGCATCTGCCTCCGCTCGAGTTGCTCGACGAGGTCGAAGGCCGGCGCGCGACCGCGGCGGCGAGGACTGGCATTCAAGGCATCCGTGCGATGAGAGTGCTGGCGACGAGACATCGAGGTCCGCTCCCGTGAGATCTTGGATTTATCGAATGGATACGAACCCCGGGCGCCCGCGGGGAAACGCGCGCCGTTCTCAGCGCACTCCACCGGCGGGGCCGCTTCAGCGGCTCTGCCCAAACAAGGTTCGCAGGAAATCACCGCGCCGAACCGACTACAAACCCCGACCACGATCATTCGCAGCACGTGCGAGACCGCATGACGGAGACTTCGTTGCCTGTGGCGAGCGGTGAAGCCCGTGATCGACGCCGCGAGGCGGCCGCCCAATCGGGAGCCCGGCGACTCGGGGATGCGCCGGACTGTGGCTGGGGCGGGCGGCGGCCTTACAAATGAGGCGTCGAATGCCTGACTGACGGCCGGCATGTTACAGACCGGCGGCAACCAGGGAAGAGGTAATTCCCCATTTTGCCGACCTATTTTCACAAAGTCGTGGGACGATGACGTCGAAGGCTTCGTGGCCCGCTCCTCCTCGAATGCACCCCTTGTCCCGCCCATCGGACTCGCTATAATCCGCCCCGCCACTGAACGGGCGATTAGCTCAGTTGGCTAGAGCGCCAGCATGACACGCTGGAGGTCACAGGTTCGAGCCCTGTATCGCCCATTGGACGCAAGTCCTGCCCACGCTAGCAATAGCGACCTATCCTCGGCGGGGTAGAGGCATCTGAATCGAGTCGGGTTTCTGTGTAGCCTACACAATAACCCCCTCTTCGGAGGCCGCTTCATGCCCCGCCCCAAGTCCCTCAAACCGTCCTACTGCCTGCACAAATCTTCCGGCTTGGCGTTCGTTCGCCTCGACGGGAAGACGCCGAGATACGTCGGAAAGCACGGCACCCAAGCGTCCCGCGACGAGTACGACCGCGTGATCGGGGAGTGGATCGCCAGCGGACGGCAGACCGCCGCTGTCCCCTCGCCGGCGGGTGGCCCGGGTTTACCGTCTGGTAAACGATCGGTCGCGCAGCTCGTGCACGCGTTCTGGAAGCACGCGCAGACCTACTACCTCGACCGGGAGGGCAAGCCCGGACCCGAGGCCGACAACTACCGCCAGGCCCTGCGCTGGCTGCGGAAGTTGTACGGCGAGACGCCGGCCGAGGAGTTCGGCCCGCTCGCGCTCAAGGCGATCCGCGCCACGGTCATCAAGCCCCACGCGGTCCCGCTTAATCGCGTGCGCGTCGACGCGGCGACCGGCAAGCGGCGGAAGGAGGTCGTGGAGGTCGAGCGTCCCGGATGGTCGCGGACGTACTCCAACCGGCAAATGAGCCGCATCAAGCAGGTGTTCAAGTGGGGGGTCGAGAACGAGCTGGTCCCCGCGGCCGTCCACCAGGCGCTTATGGCGGTCTCTGGGCTGCGCAAGGGGAAGACCGAGGCTCGGGAGACCAAGGCGGTGAGGCCGGCCCCTCAGGAGGACGTGGACAAGGTCCTGCCGCTGCTGCCCCCGCCCGTGCGCGGGATGGTGGATCTGGAGGCGATCACGGGCATGCGGCCGGGCGAGGTGCGGATCATGCGCGGGTGCGACATCGAGACGCGCGCGGAGGGGCTGTGGGTCTACCGGCCGGCGCACCACAAGACCGAGCACCACGGCGACGACCACGTACGCGAAATCTTCCTCGGGCCTAAGGCGATCGAGGTCGTGCGGAAGCACCTCAAGACCAACCCGCTCGCGCACTTGTTCGACCCGGCGGACGCCGACGCCTGGCAGCGCGAGCAACGGGCTAACGCGCCGCGGGGCGACCGCACGACGCCCGTCTACCCGTGCGAGCTCCGGCGCCGCGAGCAGGAGCGCCATCGCGTGCGCACCAAGGGGAGCCGGCGGACGTTTCGCGACCACTACACGAAGGACTCTTACAACCGCGCCGTGCGCCGGGCGTGCGACAAGGCGGAGTTGTCGGCTTGGTGGACACCGAACCGTCTGCGCCACGCGGCGGCGACGCGGATCCGCGCCACGCACGGGCTGGAGGGGAGCCAAGTCGTGCTCGGGCACAAGCACGCGAAGATCACCGAGGTGTACGCCGAGTCGAACCGGGCGCTGGCGGCGAAGATCGCGGCGGAAGTGGGGTGAGTCAGGGCCGTCGAGGCCTGGCCGAATCGCTCGCTCGCTCGCTGATCCGGGGCGATTGCCTGGCGGATTGCGTCATACCTGACGTACCTGCACGTCGCGATCACATACCGCGTGCCGGGGTCGTTGCGATCCGCACTGCTCGCCCCACCGCCGGCTTGCCGCTGGCGCGGGCTCTTGTTCTGGCACCCTATTCCGGGTGCGTTCTCATCCAGGACCCGACTGCGGCAATCAGGTCTCGGGCGGCGATAGTTGCAGGTTCGACCAGTGATCGGACGAGAGAGCCATTCAACAAGAGTTCCTGGCCGATTTCCAGCTGCGGGAGTTGGGGCAGACCCTTTGAACGTCGTGCGTATTCCTCGTCGCACCGCGAGGCCTTGTGAACTATCAGATTCCGAGCCAGTGCTAGGGCGTCGAGGGCGTTTCCGATGAGCGATGCCTGCACCCGGTCGCCATGTTCGACAAATGCTCGCTTGTACGAAATGCGAATCTCTTCCAGAGTGGCAAAGCCTGCCTCTCTCTGCTCGCGAAGGATCGTGCCAAGCTTTTGAGGGCCGTGCTTCTGAAGCATGTCTATCTTGATCGACTTGGAAACGTTCGCAGCAAGTTTCGGGCGTGCGTTCACGGCGGATTCCCAGAGGTCGCCGGCAAGTGTCTCGAACGTCGTCCAACTGGACACCAGCAGAGAAGCCAGGAGCGCGAGCAAGCCTCGCCGGATGCGCAGGTCTCCGCACGAGTGACGATCGATCACGCCCGCGGCCACACCGATATCGCGAAGGCCCCAAAGTTTCAGGTTTAAGTCCCGCGGCGACGGCCATCATCTCGTCCAAGGTGGGGTCCAGGGCGCCGGGCTCGCCCAACCTCCCCGACTTTCGATACGTCGCGAGGTCGGCGATGAACTGATTGAGCTTTTCAGCTCAAGCGACGGCGGGCGGGAAGAACACTAAGGCGCAGGCGTTGTGCCAGTTCGAGAACCACGCGTTCGCCGCTGGCTGTATCTCCGCCGGCAGGGGTGACGCGCCGGGATCGGTCTCCCACGGGATGGCCATCCATCGCAACATTGGCTCAAACCCCACGGGAGCCATCGTTACGCGAGAAAGCTCGTTTTGGAGTCCGCACTGCGGGCACGCGATCAAACCAGAAACGCCAAACAGGGCGTCATCACTCGCCGCGAAAGGTGTCGCGAACACGTTCCCGCAGCCAGTACATTTGAGGGATTTCGGGGTAAGGCCCATACCCTCTCATTATCCGGCAATGCGGAATACGAGGAAGCCCTACCCCAAACGATCACCCGGTCATGCCGCTTCTTTATCTCGCCTGCCCACTTATACTCGCACCTCGAACCCCCGCCCCCTCACCCGCGTCCGCCGCCACCCCCACCACGCCAGACACGCCAGCGGCACCGCCGGCACCCAGAGTGGGACGACATGGAGCCATCGGCCGCCCGGCGCGGGGACCCGTCTCCACGGGAGCCAGCGGTTTCGCGTGGCCCCGAACTCCTCCTCCCACACCTCCGGCATGCCCGTCACGATGTCTGCATCCCATCGGCCGCTGAACCCAGACACCACATAGATCGCGCCCTTATCGACGAACGCCACCGGACCCCACGCCGCCCACACCCACGCGGACCATCGGTAGCTGCCGGCCCACAGTGCCACAAGCAGCGCGAACGGGGCGAGGGCGAGCGGGCGGCGGAGCATTGGAGGGTTATCTCCCGGCTAACCACCGCGGTGCAAATGTGTTGCCCGCCGGCACGCCGTCCGTTACCGTGACCGTCGAGGACAACAGGAGCGATGCCGATGACGGCTGGCAACTGTCCGCGGTGCGGAGCGACAGTCGAAAGCGGCGGGTGGGCGTCCGCGCCGGCATTCACCGAGCCGGGGTACGTGTGCTTGGGGTGCGCACACGGGCTGTGGTCTGAGACTTGGATCGAACACGCCGAGCGAGAGCGCGGCCGGGCGGATGGAACTCGGCAAGCGGTGCTCGTGGCCGCCGTGATCGTCTGCAGCGCCTTCGTTCTGCTCGGCGCATCAATGGGCGGTTGGGGCGGCGGCATTGGCGCCGCGATCCTCTCGGCCGGAGCGTTGGCGGGCGTGTTCTGGTGGATGAGTTACGACGCCAAGATGGACACGCTTCGAGTTCGACGGCGGTACGAGACGTTGGAACGCGCGTTTCTCGACAGCCACTCATCGCAGCCGTAGCCGGCGGTTCCGCCCGAGGCCCTGGGCGTCACCTGCCGCGCTTCGTCGCGTCGGAGTTGCGGGCCGCGTTCCGCACACGGGCTTGGGCGATGAAACGGGCCTGGTCGAGCAGCTGCACGGTGACCGTGTCGTCGTC
>DASPKW010000312.1:0-8948 GCA_035627895.1 Tepidisphaeraceae bacterium
GGCCGTCGCGCACCGGGCGGGGGAACCGCGCGTCGTCCGCCGCGGGCAGCCTGCCGTCGGCGGCGAACGCCCGGGCCAGGGCGAGGTCGTCGCCGACCGCCGCGCCGGCCGCGCCCGGGGCGGTCAGGTACAGGTAGCCCCAGTCGATCCGGTGGTCGTCCCCCTTGCTCCGCAGCACCGGCTGATCCGCCGACCCGATCACGAGCGCCGTCAGGTCGCCCACCCGCTCGCGCCGCGCGACGACCGCCTGCCGCCCGTCGTTCACTGCGAGATCGCCCCCGGCCGACAGGTAGGCCGTGACGTTGTGCGGCCGCCCGTCCGTCGACGCCGCCCGCCACGCCACGTACGTGACCGGCCGCGTCATCACGTCCAGATCGTCCGGCAGCATCGGCGTCAGGAACGTCAGCGCCACCCGCACCCCCGCGCCCTCGAACGTGTAAACCGTGCGCGTCGGCGTCACGTCCACCCCCACCTGCGGCAGCGCCGGCACGTCCCGCGGCTCCGCCCCCATCACCCGGTACGCCCGCCCGTCCACCCGCACCAGCCCGCGCAACGTGTGCTGCCGGCCCGTCCAGTGCCGCGTCTCCCCGTCGTGCAGGCGGTCGGTGGTCGACCAGATACTCAAGTAAGGATCGACCGCCACCAGCGGCACCGCCGGCGGGCGCATCGGTCCCACAGCGGGCTCGGCGGCAGCGGTCATGGCCAACAACAACGAAAGCACTAACGCGCGTGAAATCATCAGCTCCTCCGAAAGCCCCCGCGCCGGCGGGCTCTTCAACGTGGCCCGCGCAACGTGCAGGCAGAGCATAAGCCCCGCTTCCCCGCCCCGTCGAGCAACGCGCCCGCCGAACGCCCACTGAACTCGCCCTCCGGTTCGTGCGCTCCAACACCACCGCCGTCATCGCCCGGTGCTCAATTCAGAATTTTTCGCTATGCACCGCCGAACGCGGGATGTATAGTGATCACTTACTTAACTGATCGGTCGCCGCATGAATTACCCGCCCAACACACTCCACCCCGGCGAAACGCCAATGACCAGCCACCGCATCGGACTCGCCGGCGTCGCGGCCGTATTGCCGCCGCGCTTCCTGGACCTGGACGCCCTCGCCGCCCGCCGCCTCGTCACCTCCGCCCCGGACGCGCTTGCCGGCTTTGGTTTCCGCGGCGCCCACGTCGCCGACGCCGACCACGACGTCGGGTGGATGGCCCGCGACGCCGCCCGACGAGCCCTCGCCGACGCCGGCCTGTCCGGGCCCGACGTCGACGTGCTGATCTGGGCCAGCGCCCTCCCCGCCAACCACGTCCGCCCGCCCGACCCCGACCGCGCCGGGCCGCCCGACCCCTCCGCCGCCGCCATGGACCAGTTCCGCTACGCCGTCGGCTGGCTCCAGGACGAGCTCGGCGCAGACCGCGCCGAAGCGATGGCCGTCGGCCAACAGGGCTGCGCGACGATGTTCACCGCGATCCGCACCGCCCGCGCGCTCATCGCCGCCGACCCGCACGTCAACCACGTCCTCTGCGTCGGTGCCGACGCCCTCCCGCCCGGCGCGTCCCGCGAGATCATGTACAACGTGATCAGCGACGCCGCCGCCGCCGTCGTCGTCTCGCGCGACTGCCCGCGCGACGTGATCGTCGCCGACCACCGCACCTCCAACGGCTACTACTGGGACCCCGTCGCCCGCCGCGCCGAAATAATGGCCGCGTACTTCCCGACCTCCCGCGCCGTCGTCGCCGAACTGCTCGCCAAGGCCGATCTACCGCCCGCCGCCGTCGACCGGCTCCTCCCCACCGGCGTCAATCACGCGAGTTGGGACGTCCTCGCCCGACTGATCGGCATCGACGCCGGCCGCATCTACCGCGGCCCCGTCGCCCCGTTCGGCCACACCCTGCTGGTCGACAACTTCATCTACCTCCAGGCCCTGCGCCGCGACCCGGCCGTCGCCCCGGGCGCCCGCCTCCTCCTCTTCACCTACGGCTTCGGCTCCACCTGGGCCGCCATGTTGCTCGAACACTAACATTTTTCCGCGCCGGTCGAACCCCCGGCCCACGCGGCGCACTACACGACCGGACGACCCCATGGCACGACACATTCTCATCACCGGCGGCACCGGCGCTCTCGGCCCCCCGCTGATCGCCCGAGTGCTCGCCCACGACGCGGACACTCACGTCCACGCCCTCGCGCGCGAAGCGCCTGCGGGAGATCCGGCCACGCACCTGCGCGCCGCCGTCGCGGAATCCGCGGGCCGCGATGCGCTCGCCCGCCTCCACCCCGTCGCGGGCAACGTCCGATCGCCCGGCCTCGGCATCGACTCGTCCGTCGCTGCCGACCTCGTCCGCCGCGCGACCGTCCTGCTCCACGCCGCCGCCGACACCCGCTTCCGCGCCCCGCCGGACGACCAGCGTGCCACCAACGTCGCCGGCACCGCCCACGCCCTCGACTTCGCCGCCCGGTGCCCCCGCCTGACCCAGTTCGTCTTCGTCAGCACGACGTGCGTCGCCGGCACGCGCACGGGTGTGATCCCGGAGTCGCTCCACGATCGCCCCCCCGCCTTCACGAACTTCTACGAGCAAACCAAGTGGGACGCCGAGCGCCTCGTCGCCGCCCGCACCGGGCCGACGCGCATCGTCCGCCTCAGCACCGTCGCCGGCGACGCGCGCACCGGCCAGTGCCGCCGGCCCGGCGCGCTCCACCACTCGATGCGCTGGCTCTTCCGCGGGCTGATCCCGATGGTCCCCGCCGCGCCGGATGCGCCGCTGGACATTATTTCGACCCAGACTGCCGTCGACGCGCTCGCCCGCGCCGCCGACACGCCGCCCCACGGCCTCGACGTCTGCCACGTCGCCGCCGGTGCCCGCGCCCCGCGCGTCGCCGACGTCCTCGACCTCCTCATCGCCGAGTTCGCCGCCCGCTCCCCCGCCTGGCGCCGCGGCCAACTCGCCCGCCCCGATCTCGTCGACGCCGTCACCTTCGACCTCTTCCGCGACGGCGTCCGCCGGACGCGCGACCCCCTCCTCTCCCGCGTCCTCGACTCCGTCGAAGCCTTCCTGCCCGGCCTCCTCTTCCCCAAGACCTACGACACCACCCGCGGCCGCCAACTCCACGCCCCCGCCGACGACTGGCAATCCCTCGTCCGAAACGTGTTCGCCCATTGCGCCGACACGAACTGGGCGCGGGATGGGTCGCACGCCTCTGCCCCGCAAACGGCCAATCAACCGGAGGTCGACGATGTCGCCGTCGGGACTTGAATCACCGCCCGCCACCACCGCCCCGCCGATCGCCTCGCGCGCCGCCTTCGAGGCCGCGCTCCTCGCCTGCGTGCGCTCCCTCGCCCCCACGCGCCCCGCGCCCGTCGACCCCGGCACCGTCACCGCCGACACCCCCCTCTTCGACTCCGGCCTAATCGACAGCCTCGGCATCCTCAACGTCCTGTGCGTCGTCGAGCGCGCGACCGGCGGCCACGTCCCCACCCGAATGGTCGTCATGAAACATTTCCGCACCGTCCGAACGATCGTCGAGTCGTTCTGGACCCAGCCCACGACAACGGAGGCCCGCCCGTGAACGCGTCCGCCTATCCCACCGCCGCCCCCGTTCGCGGCGCCGCCGACCTCGCCCGCCTCGAGCAGATCGACCGCGCCCTGCTCGACCTCGCCCGCGCGCTCGGCGCCGAGCCCGTCCAATTCCCCGCGCTCATCGCCCGCGCCGCCCTCGAGCGGGCCGAGTATCCCCAGGCCTTCCCGCACCTGCTCATGGCCGCCGCCTCGGCGCACGACCCCGCAATCGCCGCCCCGGCCCTCCTCGCCCCTGCCAACCTCGCCGAGCCCGCCTGGTGCCTCTCGCCCGCCGTCTGCTACCACGTCTACGCCCAACTCGCCGGCCAGCGCCTCGACGGGCCGCGCGTCGTCACCGCCCGCGGCCGGTGCTTCCGCCACGAGGCCACCACCGCGCCCGGCGTCCGACAGATCGAGTTCGAGATGCGCGAGATCGTCCTCCTCGGCCCCGCCGGGTGGGTCGCCGACGCCGCCGTCGCCGCCCGCGCCCGCCTCACCGAGGTCGCCGCCGCCTTCCGCCTCGCCGGCGACTGGGAGCCCGCCGCCGACCCCTTCTTCCTCCCGGCGGCCGCGGGAAAGGCCGCCATGCAGCGCCTCGCCGGCACCAAGGACGAACTCTGCTGCCCGCACCCCGCCGGCCCGGTCGCCGCCGCCAGCGTCAACCGCCACGGCTCATTCTTCGGCGACCGCTTCGCCATCACCGACCCCGCCGGCCGCCCCATCCACACCGCCTGCGCCGCCGTCGGCCTCGACCGCTGGATGACCTGCGCAACCGACACCCGAACCGAGGTGACCCGATGAAACCGATGCTCACACCAACACTCAGGTCGTCCGACCAGCGTCGTCCGGACGCCACCGCCGTCCTGGCACTGCTCCGGGCCCGCCTGCCGCACCTCGCCCACGCCTTCCACCCCGACGCACGCCTCGCCGACGCCGGCCTCGACAGCCTCGACTTCGTCGAGCTCTTCGTCGTCATCGACGAGGCCTACGGCGTCCGCCTCACCGACGACCAACTCGCCGGCGCCGCGACCGTCGGGGAGTTCGCCCACCTCATCGTCGCCCTGGCCAGCAAGCCGTCCGCCAACGGAGCCTCGTCATGATCTACGCCGACTACCTCTCACACGCCGAGTCCCACCGCTGGATCCTCGACACCGACATCGCCTGGGACGCGATCGACCCCACCCTCGCGCGGTCGCAGCCCGACCTCCTCGACCGCGTCCGCGACTCCGCCCTCATCGAGTCCTACTTCCCCGTCTTCACCCCCCGCGCCCTCGACCTGCTCTGGGACGACGTCAACGCGACCGCCGTCTTCAGCATCCAGCTCTACGAGAGCTACAAGCACTTCCACGTGTTCAACACGTACCTGACCGCCGTCGACTACCGCCCGATCGACGAGGCCGAGATCGTCGACCTCCGCCGCCGGAACCTCGGCGCGCCCCGCTACGACGACGCCACCCGCCTGCTCACCTGGTACATGATGAGCGAGCACCTGGCCGCCCACCACTTCATGAAGGACGCCCGCCAGTCCCGCGAGCCGGTGCTGGCCCACATCCTCCAGCTCGTCGGCCGCGACGAGGTCCGCCACGCCCAGTTCGCCTACGACCTGCTCGACCTCCGCGTCCGCGCAAATCCCGCCGAGGCCGACAAGGTCCTCGACGCCGCCCGCGCCTTCCGCCACATCGGCCTCGACGTCGTCGCCGCCGTCCCCGTCGCCGAGCCCAACGACTTCGCCGCCATCGTCACCATCGACCAGCGCGTCCGCCGGCTCACCGGCGGCCGCGGCATCCGCGCCGACACGTCCCCGTCCGCCGCCACCCCGAAATTACAGGAGGCCACCCGATGATCGCCCCCGCCGCCCCCACCGCCGACACCACCCGCGCCTGGTCCTGGAAGCTCAACTGGTTCCGCCAGTCCGAGCTCGACGGCGCCCTCCTGCTCGGCCGGATGGTGCGCTCGACCGACGACGCCTACCTGATCGCCGCCCTCACCCGCCACTGCGCCGACGAGGCCCGCCACTCGCTCCTCTGGTCCCAGGCCATCGCCGCCGCCCGCCTGCCCGCCGTCCGCATCCACCGCCCGTACCAGTCCTTCTACTGGGACCAGTCCCCCCCGCCGCGCACCCTGCCCGAGGTGCTGGTCGTCACCCACGTGTTCGAGCAGCGCGTCGACTAAACGTTCCAGGCCGAGCTGGCGCGCCCGGACCTCCCCGCCCCCGTCCGCCGCACGCTCGCCGTCATGATCGCCGACGAACAGGACCACCTCGACTGGATCCGCCGCTGGCTGGCGAATCGGCCCGACGCCGACGCCCTGCTCGCCCAATACCGCGCCGCCGACGACCGCGTCGCCCGCGACCTCACCCCCTACTTCGACCACCTCTGGGACGTCCCCGGCCTCGGCGACGAGCCCCCCACGACTTCGGAAGAGACTGCGCCGATTTCGTAGCGATCGAGCGTGCCAGTTCGTGTTCCCCGGATTCGGAAGGCGCGTCGGAAAGCCCACGGAACTTGTTCCGCGGGTTGTACGGACCCGAGAATCGCGTTGCCACTACCACGATCCTCTCGATCCGCCGCCGTCACGCGACGCCAGACCTCACGAAAGGAATCACCCCATGCCCCGCGCCCAAAAGAAAACGATCGTCCCCGCCCCCCAAGACCAAGTCTTCGACTACGTCTCCACCCGCGCCAACGCCGAGTCCTTCGTCCCCTCCCTCAAGGTCCACGACGTCGTCGGCCCCGACGGCCTCGGCCAGCGCTGGCAGTGGGAGTACCGCGTCCTCGGCATCCCCGTCCGTGGCGAGGCCGAGATGGTCGCCTTCGACCCCCCGCACGCCCACACGTTCAAAACCACCGGCATGGTCCCCAGCACCTGGACCTACGCCGTCGCCCCCGTCGACGCCCAGTCCTCCGAGCTCACCCTCACCGTCGACTACGAGCTCCCCGACTCGATCCTCGGCCGCCTCGCCGACGCGCTCGCCGTCGGCCCGATGAACGAGGCCCAGGCCGACCGCATCGTCGCCAACGTCCGCGAGCACTTCACCAACAAAGGCGCGTCGTAACCTACCTGCGCGCGGGTTCGCCGACCGTCCCACCCCCATGACCCTCCTCCACCAATCCTCCACCTGGCTCCCCCTCCTGACCCTCGCCGCCGCCCCAGCCGCGCTCGGCCAACTCCTGCCGATCCTCTTCGGATACCGCCCCGGCCCCGTCGGCCGCCTCGGCTGCGTCGTCTCCCTCGCGCTGTCCCTCCTCGCCCTCACCACCGGCGCCCCCGCTTGGCTCGCCCCACTCGCCGCCTGGCTCTGCCTCCCCTTCCTCCTCGCCGCCACGCTCACCTGCGGCGTCGCCCTCTTCGACCGCCACCCCCGCGCCGTCCCCGCCGCCATTGCGATCGCATCAATCGCCGCCACCGCCCTCACCCTCCCCTTCGTGAACGGCGCGTCCCCCGCCTACGCCGCCGCCGTCGCGCTCTCCGCGCTCCTCGCCGCCGCGCTCATCCCGACCCCCGCCGTCGCCGCAGTGCTCGCCGGCTCGGCCGACGTCCGCCTGCCCGCCGCCCCCGCCAACCACACCCGCCGCGCCCGCAGCCTCCCGCGCAAGCTCGTCCGCACCGGCGACGTCCACTTCCTCCCCCTCTACCACCTCCTCCGCCTCTCCACCCTCGCCCGCGAGGGCATGGACCACTCCGGCTCCTACCGCTTCGCCGACCACATCTACGCCAACCGCCCGGCCGGCCGCTTCGGCATCGGCGCCCTGCTCGACCGCGCCCTCCTCCGACTCCCCGCCACCCGCGCCTTCCACCAGCGCTACCGCGAGGCCGCCGCCACCCTCGCCGACGTCGCCCGCCGAAGCCCCGCCCGCCCCGCCCGCGTCCTCGCCGTCCCCTGCGGCATTCCCCGCGACCTCGCCGCCGCCCTCGAAGACCTCCGCCGAGCGGGCGACTCGCCGTCGATCGAATACCACGGCCTCGACCTCGACCCCGACGTCCTCCGCGCCGCCGCCGACTTCGTCGCCCACCTCGGCGTCCCCTTCCACTTCCACCGCGGCGACGCCCTCGACCCCACCGCCTACGCGCCGCTCGGCCAGTTCGACCTGGTCATCTCCACCGGCCTGGGCGAATTCCTCCCCGACGACGACCTCGCCCGCCTCTACGCCAACGCCCACGCCGCCCTCGCGCCCGGCGGCGTCTTCTTCACCAGCGCCACCGCCCACGACCCCCGCAGCGACGCCCTCCTCGCCCGCTTCGAGCTCGTCACCCGCTACCGAACCCCCGCCCAAATCGCCGCCCTCCTCGCCCCCCTCCCCTGGGCCCGCGTCGACCTCGTCCCCCACCCCTCCGGCCTCCAAACCTTCGTCCGCGCCGTCCGCTGACCGCGCGGCCGAAGTCGGATCACCACGGAGTCACGGAGGCACGGAGGAGGAGAGAATCGAGAATCGAGGATGGAGGATGGAGGATGGAGGGAAGAGCGTACGGCGGAGAGTGGAGATCAGAGAAAGCTGCCCGCCCCGCGCGGCCGCGTCCCCCCTGTCATTCCGAGGTACCCCGAGGAATCTGGCCCCGACCGTCGCGGCCCGCCGTCGCGGAAGACGTCTTCACGACTGATACGAATCAGGCTTCGTGGACGGCACGGCGGCTTCAGCGGACCTGTTTCCGGGCGCACGTTTCATGCCTGATCCGAATGAGCCGGCACGCACATCGAATCTGCTATGATCCCGCCGGGCCGCGCGCGCGCGCAGCGCCCGACCCCGCCCTCCGATCGTCTCCCCATCGTGCCCGAACCCCTCGACTACGCCCCCCGCCCCACCCGCAGCCCGTGGCCGTGGCGGCAGGTCGCGCGCCGGGTGGCGCGCCGCTGCCTCGTCGCCCTGCTGGTCGTCGGCCCGGTCGCCGCCGTCTGCGTCTCGGTCTGGGCGCCGTGGGCATGGCACGGCTCGCGGTTCGCGTACGACCGCCACCAACTCTTCTCGCTCACGCTTCCGCCGACGACGGTCGTGTACGAGGAGGACGAGGCCCGCGCCGCCGCCCTGAAGCGATCGGCCCCGGGTCGCGCGCTCTCGTCGTCCTCCGGCGACACGTGGCCCGCGGAATCCGACTACGTCGGTGAGGACTTCGCCGAGTACGCGCCGGCCGTGTTCCGCGGACTCAAGGTGAACCAGTACGCGGGCACCCTGGTGCTCGCACGCGAACTCGGGACGCTGCGCGGACGACCCCGGCTGGTTCTGATCCGACGAGCGTCCACCTATGCCAACCACAGCCCGCCACGGATTGGCGTCCGACTGCTCGCGCAGTCGTTTCCCACCAACGAGAACAGCATCGCCGGGAATCGCGGCTTGCGCACGTCCCTCCCCATCGCCCTCGCGCCGGATCAGGTCTTCCGCCTCTACGCCGCCCAACCCGACCCA
>DASPKW010000313.1:0-11774 GCA_035627895.1 Tepidisphaeraceae bacterium
CAGCACGCGCTCCGTCTCCGCCTCCGAAAGCCTCACGGCCGGGGCCGGCGTCGCGCTCGCGCCCGCTGACTCTTTCTGCTCCTCGCCCTCGCTCAGGCGGAACCGTAAGCCCTTAGCCGCCGCGCCCCGCGCCCCTTGCGCGCCCGGCTGCTCCGGCCCGCGCCTCGCCTCGTCGGCCGGGAACGCGCTCAACACGGTCGCGCCCGCGCGCGGCGGCGGCAGCGAACGGTCGCGCAGGTTGAAGTCCTGCCGGTCCGACTCCTCCACCTTGAGCGGCGGCAGACGCCGCAGCACGCGCTCCAACTACACCTGGGGCCTCGCCATCCCCCTCCTCGCCCTCGCCCCCGCCTGGTGGACCTACGGCCTCTCCCTCCTCCTCCTGCTCGTCTACCCCCTTCAATACCTCCGCCTCAAACGCTCCCTCTCCCGCGGCCGCAACCTCTCCCCCCGCGACGCCGCCCTCTACGCCCGCTTCGTCCTCCTCGGCAAATTCCCCCAAACCGCTGGCCAACTCAAACACGCCCTCGACCACCTCCTCAAACGCCCCAAAGTCCTCATCGAATACAAAGGCGCCGAGCAGCAACCCAAGCCCCAGTCCATCACCGTCTAACCGTCAACGCTCAACTGTGCGTGCCACCTTCTGACTTCTGACTTCTGACTTCTGACTTCTGACTTCTGACTTCTGACTTCTGACTTCTGACTTCTGGCTATCTCCTTGCACATCGCCTACCTCATCAACCAGTACCCCCAGACCAGCCAGAGCTTCATCCGGCGCGAGATCGCCGCGCTCGAGGCTCAGGGCTTCACCGTCGACCGCTACACGATCCGTACGTGGGACCAGCAGGTCGTCGACCCCGGCGACGTTGCCGAAAAAGCCAAGGCCCGCGTCATCCTCGGCGTCGGCGCGCTCGGCCTGCTCTGGGCCCTCGTTCGCATCGCCCTCACCCGCCCCCTCCGCTTCCTCAAGACCCTCCGCCTCGCGTTCAAACTCGGCAAGCGCGGCGAGCGCGGCCGCCTATACCACCTGATCTACCTCGCCGAGGCCTGCGTCCTGCTCCCCTGGCTCACGAAGTCCGGCGCCGCCCACGTCCACGCCCACTTCGGCACCAACTCCACCACCGTCGCCCTCCTCGCCCGATCCCTCGGCGGCCCCCCCTACTCCTTCACCTGTCACGGCCCCGAAGAGTTCGACCGCCCCGCCGCCCTCAAGCTCGGGGACAAAATCGCCCACGCCGCCTTCGCCGTCGCCGTCAGCGAGTTCGGCCGCTCACAGCTCTTCCGCTGGTGCGGCCACGAACACTGGCACAAGATCCACGTCGTCCACTGCGGCGTCGACGCCTCCTACCTCGACCCCGCACTCGCCGCCGCGCGCACGCCCGTCCCCGACGTCCCGCGCCTCGCCTGCGTCGGCCGACTCGCCGAGCAGAAGGGACAACTCCTCCTCGTCCAGGCCGCCGGCCTGCTCGCCGAACGTGGGGTATATTGTGAACTCGTGCTCGTGGGTGACGGGCCCATGCGCGCCGAAATCGAACGCCTGATCGCGCGACTGAACTTGACCGACCGCGTCACCATCACCGGCTGGGCCTCCAACCAACAGGTCCGCGACCACCTCCTTGGCGCCCGGGCCATGGTCTTACCCAGCTTCGCGGAAGGCTTGCCTGTCGTCGTAATGGAAGCGCTCGCTCTGGGTCGGCCGGTTCTGAGTACGTTCGTCGCCGGCATCCCCGAGTTGGTCGCCCCCGGCGCTTGCGGATACCTGGTGCCGGCGGGCTCCGTCGACCTCCTCGCCGACGCGATGGCCCAAGTTTTGAGGGCCGGCGCCGACGAATTGCGCGAGATGGGTCGCGAGGGCGTGCGCCGCGTCTGGGCCGCCCACGACGCCGCCACCGAAGCCGCAAAATTGGCAGACCTGTTCAGGCGACTGTCGCGGTCGGAGCGCCCCGGAGTACAAGCATCGTCAACCCCGACGCTGGATGCGGCGCGGAGCATAGAGACCAAGGCAGATACGACGATCGGTGCCGAAGTTGCAGTGAGTCGTACAAACTAAGCATCGCGTATCAACAGCCGTTTCGGAGTGTCCCCGGCTCGGCACGCTTTCCCCAGACCACCACCGCCAGCGCGTAAAGCTGGGAAGCAACTCTGAATAATTACGATCCGACGTCGGCCTTGCCCAAATTGACGCAATTGAAAGCTAAAGCACAGCTTTTTTTCTTGAAATCGCTCGGCGGGTGTTGAGAATCGGCCCCGCTCTCTCCCTTCTTAGTGGGTTTTCAACGGGGAGTCGGCCTTGCAGTGGGTGAACATCCTAATTCTCGCCGTAACGGCGCTCCTCCTGGTGCCGGTCGCGGTCTTCTGCGCGGAGTGCCTCGCGGCGCTCCTCCCCGGACGTAAGAAGTCCAACGCAGCGACACCGCGCCCCCGCCTGGCCATCCTGATCCCCGCTCACAACGAGGAACAGGTCCTCCGCGCCACCCTCGACTCGCTGATCCCTCAGGTCCGCGACGGCGACCGCATCGTCGTCATCGCCGACAATTGCACCGATTCCACCGCCGCACTCGCCCGCGCCGCCGGCGCCGAGGTCATCGAACGATACGATTCGGTCCGCCGCGGCAAAGGCTACGCCCTCGATTTCGGCCTCCGCCACCTCGAGGCCACCGGCGCCCCCGCCATCCTCGTCATGATGGACGCCGACTGCCACGCCCACCCCGGCAGCGTCGAGTCTCTCGCCGAGCAGGTCGTTCGCACCGGCCACCCCGCCCAAGCTGTTTACCTCCTCGACCGCCCCACCCGCCCCGGCCCCCGCGACCTCGTCTCGGCCCTGGCGTTCATGGTCAAAAATCTCGTCCGCCCCTCCGGCCTGGGCCGCATGGGCCTCCCCTGCCTCCTCACCGGCACCGGCATGGCCTTCCCCTGGGCCGTCATCCGCCGCGCCAAGCTCGCCTCCGGCAACATCGTCGAAGACATGCAGCTCGGCCTCGACCTCGCCCTCGCCGGCCACCCCCCGATGTTCTGCCAGGAGGCCCGCGTCACCGGCCGCCTCCCCGACCAGGCCGCCGCCGCAACCACCCAGCGCACCCGCTGGGAGCACGGCCACCTCCAGACCATGCTCACGCAGGTCCCCCGCCTCGTGAAGGGGGCCCTCAAACACCGCAAGGTCGCCGCCCTCGCCCTGGCGTTCGAGCTCTGCGTCCCGCCCCTCTCCCTGCTCATCATGATGGTGCTCGCCGCCGCCGGCGCCGCCACGCTCGCCGCCAAGTTCGGCGCGTCGTGGGTGTCGGCCAACCTGCTCCTCGGCGGGCTCGCGGCGTCCGCCTTCTGCGTGTTCGCCGCCTGGGCCAAGTTCGGCCGCCAGCAGCTCCCCCTCACGTCGCTCTTGGCCGCCCCGTTCTACGTCGCCTGGAAGATCCCCCTCTACTTCGCCTTCATCGTCAAGCCCCAGAAGGAATGGGTCCGCACCGACCGCGCCACCGCCGACGACGACCGCCGCGACAACGACGACGACCTCGGCGGCATGCCCGCCAACGACGCCTTCCCCGCGTTCGCCCAGCCCTCCGTCATCGACCTGGCCGGCGTCACCGTCCACGCCGTCACCGAGCACCAGACCGTCCGCCAGATCCTCCACCGCTCCAATGCCGGCCGCGGCGGCGTCGTCGTCACCCCAAACCTCGACCACCTCCGCCGCTGCCGCAAGGACGCCGAGTTCGCCTCCCTCGTCGACAAGGCCGACCTCGTCGTCGCCGACGGCATGCCACTCGTCTGGGCCTCCAAGCTCCAGGGCACCCCCCTGCCCGGCCGCGTCGCCGGCTCCGATCTGATCTCCTCCCTGTCCGCCGCCGCCGCCAAGGCCGACAAGTCGATCTTCCTCCTCGGCGGCGACCCCGGCACCGCCGACGCCGCCGCCAAGGTCCTCACCGCCCGCCACCCCGACATCCGCATCGCCGGCACCTTCTGCCCCGAGGTCGGCTTCGAAAAGGACCCCGCCAAGCTCGCCGCCCTCACCCGCGCCGTCGTCGACGCCAACCCCGACATCGTCTTCGTCGCCCTCGGCTCTCCCAAACAAGAACGCCTGATCGAAACCCTCCGCCACCAGCTCCCCTCCGCGTGGTGGCTCGGCGTTGGCATCTCCTTCTCGTTCCTCTGCGGCAACGTCAAGCGCGCCCCCAAGTGGATGCGCAAGACCGGCCTCGAATGGATCCACCGCCTGATCCAGGAGCCCGGCCGACTCTTCAAGCGATACCTCGTTCACGGCGTCCCCTTCGCCGCCCGCCTGCTCCTCGGATCGACCTTCAAAGGCCTGGGTCGCAAGCTCCGGCCCCGCCGTCAGCTCACGGTCGACTCGGGCATGGGCACCTTCGCCGTCGACGTGCCGGATTCGGACGTCCAGCCGGTCCGGTCGACCAACCGAACCACGTCGTCCGAGCCAGTTTCCCCCGATTCCCCAGCCATCAAAACCGCTTCGGCCAACGAGGCCGACGTCGTTTACCGATCTTTCCTCTCCGGCTTCGCCGCCGAGCTTTTCGGCGGAGATCCGCACGCCCAAGGCACGCACCCCGTCGCCGGCAAGCCCCATTCGCCGCCGTCCAGCCTGCGCAACCTCAAAGCCATCCTGCTCTTAGGCGGATCCGTCCGTCCGAGCAAGCTGATCGCCGCCGTCGGCCGGTCGATCCTCGACCTGCCCATGGAAGACGGCTTCCCGCTCCTTAAGCACTGGCGAGATCAGGCCTTGCACCTCCGCGAGCTGATCGGCGCCGAACTGCTGCCCGTCCGCGTCATGGTCGATCGCGCCTCCCCGAAGCCGACGCTTCCCGTTGCGGTGGATGGCGTAGTCGTCCAAGTCGAGCGCGACCTCTCCCCCTTCCGCGGCACCGGCGGCCTCCTGCGCGACATCGCCGCCGAGTACGCCGACGACGACCTCCTCCTCGTCGGCACCGCCGCCCAGGCGCTGCTCTCGCCGCTGTCCGATCTCGCCGCCGCCCTGGCCGACCTCGAGGCCGACGTCAGCCTGATCGTCCACGCCGACGGCACCCCGTCCGGGCTGATGCTCGTCCGCTGCGGCGCGCTGCGGAAGATCGCCACGTCGGGGTACGTGGACATGAAGGAACAGGCGCTACCGCAGATCGCCAAAGACTTTACGGTATCACACCTGTACCAGGCGCACGCCACCGGACTCCCGATCCGGTCACTCGAGGAGTACATCTCCGCGGTGCAGCGGCGTTACCGCCTGGTCTCGGGCAAGCCGTTGCCCAACGACCCGTTCGCCGAAGACCGCCGCCCGACGTTCGCCATCGTCGAGCACGGCGCCACGATCGACCCGGGCGCTCGCGTTCACGATTCCGTGATCTTGCGGGGCGCATCGGTAGACGACGGGGCGATGGTCGTTCGGTCGATCGTCTGTCCGGGGGGGATGCTCGCCGCCGGGGAAACCGCCGTCGACAGTTTAGTGATGAATGCGGAAGTGGCCGCGCGGTAAGATACAGGGCATACTCCCATCTCGCGTGGGTGACCCGGCCGGGCGCTGACGGCGTCCGGGCGGTTCGGCTTGATCGTCCGATAACGTGGCGCGGGGCTCGACTGACCTCGGGCTTCCGCCGCGCGACCGGGGGGCCGATACCCGGTAAGGCGGAGCCTTCCGAACGTCATCCCGCAGGGAGTGGACCGCGCGACCCGCGCACACATGCCGGGTTCGGAGCGTCGAGCGACGACCCGGATCCCGCGAGGTGCGCGACGCACGGAATCCGCGAATCACTAAACCAGCGACCGGTAAGCGAGCACCATTTGATGTCGATGGCGACGAGCACAACCTCCGAACTGACCCCCGCCGTCGCGCGGCGCGAACTCGCGCCCGCGCCGCGGTCGCCGCTCGCCACGCTCTGCTGGCTCGCGCTGGCCGTCCTCGCAATCGCCGTGCTGGCGCGCGGGTCCGCGTGGCTCGACTGGTGCGAGGTCGGGTCGAAGCTCGATCCGGAATCGAGCCACATCTTCCTGGTCGTCCCGTTCGCCGCCGCGATCGTCTACGCCAACCGCTCCAAGCTCGCGGCCGTCCGCTGGCAACCCAGTTGGCTCGGGCCCGTGGTCATCGCCGCCGGCTACGCCATCGCCCGGTTCGGGTACTTCAACCAGAAACAGTCCGCGTTCCACTGCGGGTCGGTCGTGATGGCGATCGGCGCGATCGTCAGCGTCCTCGGGCACGACGTCGTACGCAAGTTCTGGCCGGCCTTCCTGCTGCTCGGGTTCATGGTGCCGGTGCCGAACATGGTGCGCCTCCAGGTGGCCACGCCCCTGCAGAGCACGACGGCCGCCGTCGTCGCGCCGATCCTCGAGTTCTTCGGCGAGCCCGTCGGCCGCCAGGGCAACTCGCTCACCGTCAACGGCAAACAGGTGCTCATCGTCGAGGCGTGCAACGGCCTGCGGATGGTCTGGACGCTCATCCTCGTCTGCTGGCTGTTCGCGTTCATCACCCCGCTGCGCAACTGGGTGCGCTGGCTCGTCATCCTGATCAGCCCGGGCGTCGCGCTGGTGTGCAACGTCGTCCGCCTGATCCCCACGCTCTGGATGTACGGGCACTCGACGAAGGAAAACGCCGAGAAGTTCCACGACTACGCCGGGTGGGGCATGCTGTTCGTCGCCTTCATGCTCCTGATGTTCATCATCCGGTTCATCGAGGCGTGCGGGGTGGAGGTCAGGGCGGGTGGGGAAACGGACGAAGGCCCCGCGAAGGATGAAGCTGGGCCGGCGCCCGCGGCGACGCCGCTGAGCGTCGTGCGCCTGCTCCCGGTCGGCGCGGCCCTCCTGATCCTCGGCTGCGTGCTCGGCCTCGCGCCGCTGCCGGTCGTGAAGGTCGGCGTCGACGAGTTCCACGAGCGCAGCCGCCTCGCGGTCGACGCGCTCCCGCTCAAGGTCGGCACGTGGGACGGCGTCCGCCAGGACCTCGACCCCCGCGAGCGCGAGCTGCTCCAGCCCAACGCCGAGCGGACCATCCGCTACACCGACGCCCACACGGGCCGGCAGGCGTACCTGTCGGTCGTGCAGGTGCCCGACGCCCGCCTGATGGCCGGGCACGCGCCGGCCAACTGCTACCCGGGGGCGGGGTGGACGATCGAGTCGGCCGAGGCGCGAAAGCTGACGGTCGGGGGCACGGACTTCGCGCCGCTGGCGTACTCGATGAACCGGCAGACGCCCCAGGGCGCGCAGCGGTGGGTCGTGTACGACTTCTTCGTCTTCCCCGACGGGCGCGACGGGACGTCGCTCGCCGAGATCGACCGGTTCGCCCAGGACTACCGCAAGCTGAAGTACGGGATCTGCCACGTCCAGGTGGTGACGTGGGACCCGCGCATGACGACTCACGAACGCGATCAAGTCTTCTCGACTCTGGTGGGATCCGAGAGGTTTCGTGACATGGTCCGCGTGATGCGGACAGGGATGCCAAGATGAGCAGCAGCAGCGACAATCAGATCACCCCGTTCGATGGCTACGGCGCGGACGCGCCCGACCCGGGCCAGATCGGCGCACTCGCGCGGGTCGGTCCCGGCGGCGGGAACGGCCTGGGCCCGGTCACGTCCGGCGGGCAGGCGATGGGCATCGGCGGCGCCGCCGACCTTCCCGCCGGCGCGCCCCCGGGCATGGCCGCGCGCGTCCACACCGCCCTCCGCGGGCGGTACTGGATCGCCATCGTCCTGGGCGTGATCTGCGGCGGCACCGGCGCGTACTTCGGGTACCGCAGCCAGATCCCCGTCTACCGCGGGGAGGCGATGATCCAGATCGCCTACAACATCGGGCCCGCGATGGTCAACACCGGCAACAACGGGGTCATGGCCAACTACGAGGAGTACCTGCAGTCCCAGGCCATGATGATGACGTCGCAGACGATCATCAACAAGGCGATCAAGGGCAAGCACTGGGGAGACACCAGGCTCGGGACGGCCGACGGCGTCGCATCGGTCGTCGCCAAGAACCTCACGGTCGAACACCCGTCGCGCACCGAGCTGATTCGGGTCTATTACGTGCACCCGGACAAGGACGTGGCCAAGGCCGTCGTCTACGCGATCGTCAAGGCCTACGAAGATTACGCGTCGCAGCGCTCGTCCGAGTCCGAGAGCAAGCGGATCCGCACGCTCGACGACCGCAAGGCCCTGTTGGCGGGTCAGGTCGCCCGCGTCGACGCGCAGATTCTCGACGCCGCCAACCGGTTCGGCACACCGAACCTCGAGGCGATCGTCGAGGCCAAGCTCAACGAGGAGACGTCGCTCGAGAAGCGCAAGAACGAACTCGAGCTCGCGCTCGACGCGGCCAAGCGCAAGAAGAGTGCCAAGGAGACGGTGGTCGACCTGACCGAGAACCAGATCGCGATGATCGACCCGGTCATGCGCGGCATGCTGATGGAGCGCGAGACTGCGCTCAACATGATCGCCCGGCTCGAGGCCACCGGGCACCTGCCCAACAACTCCAAGCTCAAAGAGCACATCGTCATCCGCGACCAGATCCAGAAGAAGATCGAGCGGTACGCGGTCGAGTGGCGCGACCTGCAGATGCGGCTGGCCGACGACCCGTCGCTCGCCGGCATGGGCATCGGCCGCGTCGCCGGCCTGTCGGACAAGGTCCTCGCGGGCGAGTTCGACTCGGTCCGCAGGAAGTTCGAGCAGGTCAAGGAGGAGCGGACCGAGATCGGCCGGCACATGCTCAAGATCCAGGACCTCCAGCGGCAGCGCGAGGAGAAGTTCAAGGAACACATGGAGGTGAGCCGGCGGATCGACGTGCTCACCATGGAGAACATGGCCTCCGGGCGGCTGTCCGTCCCGCAGGAGGGCGACGTCCCGATGACGCCGTTCAAGGACCGCCGCAAGCT
Source organism: Tepidisphaeraceae bacterium (assembly GCA_035627895.1). Classification (GTDB taxonomy): domain Bacteria; phylum Planctomycetota; class Phycisphaerae; order Tepidisphaerales; family Tepidisphaeraceae; genus DASPKW01. The sequence goes on from DASPKW010000313.1 coordinate 8,843, forward strand.
GATGGGCCTGGCCGGTGCGATGGGCGGGTTCGGCATCCCGGTCGTGTTCCTCGTGTTGATCGGCCTGCTCGACCGCCGCTACCGGTTCAGCGACGAGGCCAAGGTCGGCGGCGGGATGAGCAACGTCCCCCTCCTGGGCATCCTGCCCCGCCTGCCCGACAAGCTCACCGACCCCGAGCAGGCGGCCGTCGCGGCCCACTGCATCCACCAGATCCGCATCATGCTGCAGGTCGGGTCCAACCCCGAGAACCGCCGCGTGTTCATGATCACCAGCGCGTCCACCGGCGACGGCAAGACCAGCCTGACGATGGCCCTGGGCCTGTCGTTCGCCGCCTCCGGCTCCAAGACGCTCGTCGTCGACTGCGACATGGTCGGCCAGGGCCTGACGCACCGCCTCAAGGCCCACAACGTCCCGGGCCTGATCGAGACGCTCCACCTCGGCACGCTCCGCGGTCACGTCCGCAAGACGGCGACCAAGGGCCTGTACGTACTGCCCATCGGCAGCGCCGACGCGGTGCACGCCGGCATCCTCAGCCCGCAGAGCATCAAGCGCCTGCTGACCGCCTGCCGCGAGCACTTCGACATCATCATCATCGACACCGGCCCGGTCCTCGGGTCCCTCGAGGCCAGCGTGGTCGCCGCCGAGGCCGACGGCGTGATCATGGCCGTCGCCCGCGGGCAGCAACAGCCGCTGGTCGACAAGGCCATCAAGCACACCAGGTCGATCGGCGCCAACCTGATGGGCATCGTCTTTAACCGGGCCGAGGACCGAGACTTCCAGCGGTCGGTGCCCAGCGCGTCGATCCGCTCCACGTCGTCGGCAAAGCCCGCCGAGGCGATGGTCCTGCTGCCGGACAACGACGAGTCGGCCCGGTTCGGCCCGCTCGCCCGCTCGGTCGCCTCAAGTTTGCCGAGCAATAATCCCTCGCACGGCGGGGCATGATCCGGGTATAAGTCTGTGCAGGTCGGCATTTCGCGCCCGACCGCGCCCCGTGGGTGGGGCGCGGTCGGGAACGTTCAAGAGGCGCTTCGGACACGTGCGCGAGGCTCGGTCACTTCAGTGACCGAGTCGCCCCGCAAGGTCCGATGCGTCCCGCGACGAGCCGACCGTGGGTGTTCGTTTCCGAAGGTTAGGGAAGAGATGACCATCACGACCGGACTGCCCGTCGCGCTGGCGCGACCGCGGGGCGGGTGGGCTACGCCCGCCGCGCCCGCGCCGCCCGTGCCGACCATCTGGGGGCTCGATCCCGTCCAGCTCCACGACCGCTTCTGGGCCCACCGGGGGGTGCAAGTGGTCCGCCCCGGCGAGCGCCAGCCGCTCAGCGACCGGGCCCAGTTGTTCCTGTTGACCGACGAGCGACTGCTCGCGACCGTGGAGTCGGCCAAGGCGTTCGAGACGCTCTACTGGTCCAGCCCCGACCTGGTGTACGTCCGCGTCCGCGAGCGCTCCGAGCGGGGGTACAAGGAGCGCGTGATCACCGACGACGACGACCGGTTCGTCCGGTTCGAGCGCGTGTACGACAAGCCCGTCCCGCGCCTGATGCGCGCCGCCTTCACGCCCAGCCGCGAGCTCGCCCGCGCCTGGCAGCGCGCCGCGAGCGCGCCCGCCGGGTGGCGGCGGACGCGCGCCAGCGTCCCGCGCAAGCGCCGCTCCACCATGGTCGTCGACGGCTCGACCTACGACCGCACGAGCGGCCCCGACCTGGCCCGCCTCGTCAAGGACCTCACCCGCATCTGGAGCGGCCCCGGCGCCGTGATCGGCCGCGCCCGCGAGGCCGCGCCCGGCGTCTGGGCGGACGCCACCGCCGTCCTCCCCAAGACCACGCGGTGCGTCGGCCCCGCCTGGGTCGGCGCCGGCCGCACCGTCGACGCCGCCGAGTCCCTGATCGGACCGGTCGTCCTCTGGGACCACCCCGCGAGCCGCCCGGTCGCCCCGGCCGTCGCCTGGCCCGAGCGCGTCCTGCTCGACCTCCCCAGCCTCCACCGCCCGCGCGACCCCATGACCCGCCGCGCCCAGCGCGTGCACGCCTTCTTCAAGCGCACCTTCGACGTCGCCTTCTCCCTCGTCGCCATCGCGCTCACGATCTGGCTCTACCCCCTCATCGCGCTCGCGATCTGGATCGAGGACCGCGCCCCGATCTTCTTCTCGCACAAGCGCGAGACGCGCGGCGGCCGCGAGTTCGGCTGCTTCAAGTTTCGCTCCATGTACCGCGACGCCGAGCGCCGCAAGCAGGAGCTGCTCGCCAAGGGCCAGAACCAGTGCGACGGCCCCCAGTTCTTCATGGAGAACGACGTCCGCGTCACCAAAGTCGGCAAGTTCCTCCGCAAGACCCGCCTTGACGAGCTCCCACAGTTCTTCAACGTCCTCCTCGGCCACATGTCCGTCGTCGGCCCCCGCCCCAGCCCGTTCAAGGAAAACCAGTTCTGCCCCGCCTGGCGCGAGGCCCGCCTCAGCGTCCGCCCCGGCATCACCGGCCTCTGGCAGATCAACCGCACCCGCATCCCCGGCCAGGACTTCCAGGAGTGGATCAAGTACGACATCGAGTACGTCGAGAACCAGAGCGTCAGCCTCGACATGCTCATCATCGCCCGCACCTTCTGGAGCTTCGCCGGCGGACTGCTCCCCAGGTTTCGGAGGAAGCACAAGGACTAGCATTGAAGCGTGTCAGGGGCCTCTGCCGCTTGCGGCTTAGCGACTGGGCACGATGAGTTCGATTAGAGGTACGACCCACGGGCCTAACCCCGTGGGTTCGTTTTTTTGGGGCACCACAGAAAACCTTCGAAAACCCTCGCGATTCAGCATCCGAATTTGCCCAACATCACGCCCCGCACACCGGACACGCGCGCCACAACTCCCCCAGCTTGACGTCCGATAAACCGGAGCACTGTTGAAATCGACGAAAACGATTTGCGTCCGGGAATGATGCGAGTC
>DASPKW010000314.1:0-6438 GCA_035627895.1 Tepidisphaeraceae bacterium
GCGCTCATCCCCACGTAAGCCGCGTTCTCCGGCGACGACAGCGTCAGCGTGCCCGCGCCCGCCTTGACGAGGCCGACGACGTTCCCGCCGTTGCCCCCGTTGAGCGTGCTGCCGACCGTGATGTCGCCCAGCGCGTGGAACACGAGCGGGGAGAAGGTGTTCGGCGCGCTCAGCACGCCGCCCGTGATCGTCGACGTCCCGGTCAGCCCGAGCACGCCGCCGCTCGAGACGCTCAGCGACTGCCCGGCGTTGATCGTCAGCGACCCGGGGCTGGCGAACGTGATCGAGTTGACGGTGAGCGTGTTGACCGGCGTCCCGACCGCGCCGGTAATGCGAATGTTGTTGTTGGCCGTGACCGTGTTGTCGGCGGCGTACTCGAACGCGTTGAGCGGGCGCAGGATCGCCGAAGTCGTGGCGGTCCCGGTCGTGCTGTCGGCGGTGGCGAACGAGGTGCCGCTCCCGGTGGCCGACGAGTCCACCAGCGCCCACGGAAGGATGCCCTTGTTGGCCGACGCGGTGGTCACCGTGCCGGTGCCGCCCGTCTGGCCCGCGAACGTGAACGTGCTCCCAGCGACGCTGGCGACGCCCGCCCCGACCGCGTTGCCCAGGCCCGTCCCGCGGAACAGGGCCGTCGCCCCGCTCGGGGCGGTGCCGGCGTTCTGCGCGGTGCTCGGGTTGTTGACCGCCCCGAACCGCAGGTCCGCCTGTTGGCCCGCGCCGGCGGTGACCGTGATCACGCTGTGGCCGCGGCTGAACGTCGTCGCCCCGAACGTCTCGCTCGTGGCGGCCGACGCGCTCCCGGTGAGCGACAGGTTGCCGCCCTGGATCGTCAGCGGCCGCGCCCCGAGCCGGTTCGTCACGTTCGTCGCCGAGTTGTCGAGCGCGAGCGTCGCCCCCGGGTGCACGGTGACGCCGATCGCGGGCGTCCCGGTGATCGTCCCGGCGTCCTTCAGGGCCAGCGTGCCCTCCTGGACGCGGAAGCTGTCCGTGAACCGGACCGGGTTGGCCGACGTGAAGTTGACCGTCCCCGTGCCCCACTTCTCGATCCGGTGGAAGTCGTTCGCCGTCGCGGTCGCCGACGTCATCGCGCTGTTGACGTTGATCGTCCCGCCGCCGGTGAAGAACAGCGCGCGGCCCGAGGCCGTCGGGTTGTGGATCCCGCCGTCGATGTTCAGCGTCGACCCGGTGTCCGCCCCGATCGCGGCGTCGAAGCTCAGCCGGACCTGCCCCGTCGTCACGTTCGTCCCCTGCACGCTCTGGAGCTGCCCGCCGAAGTTGATCCCGCCGAGCGTGACGTTGCCCGTGCCTTGGAGGTTGATCTCGTTGGCGATCGTCACGTTGTTCGTCAACTGCAGCGCCGCCCCGGGGGCAGCCGCGTTGGGCGAGATCGAGACCGGGCCGGTCCCCAGCGCGGCCGAGTTCGACACGCGCAGGGCGCCCGCGTTGATCGTGACCGGGCCCGCCCAGGTCCCGGAGGCCGCGCCGGCGAGCACGACCGTGCCGTTGTCGGTCTTGACCAGGCCGTTGGTCGCCCCGCCGTCGATCCCGGTGGTCAGCGTCAGCGTCGTCCCCGCGACGGCCGACAGGGACGAGACCGTGTTCGATCCGGTGAGCGTCAGCGTCCGTGCGGTGGTCACGTCGGCGGTCACGGCGAGCACGCCGGTCGTCCCGCTCATCGTGATGTTGTTCGCCGCGTTGCCCAGCGCCTGGTCGGAGTTGACCTGCAGCGTCCCGCCGTCGATCGTGACCGGCCCGGTAAACGTGTTCACGGCCGTCAGAACCTGCGTGCCCGTGCCCGTCTTATTGAGCCCGAACGAGCCCGAGAGCACGCCCGAGTACGTCGCGATGCCCGTACCGGTGACCCCCGTCCCGTTGAGGCTCATGACCGCGCCGCCGGTCACGTTGACCCCGTTGGCGCTGCCCGACAGCCCACCGATCGTGAAGTTGACCGCCGAGTTCAGCGTGCCGCCGTTCATCTCATATGTGGTGCCGCTGCCGCCCGCAGTACCGGTGATGACGTTGACGGTCGACCCCGAGTTCAGCCGGAGCGTGCCGCCGCCGCCGCTGAACAGGCTGGCGTTCGGGTCCGAGCTCTGGCCCAGGTTCACCGTCCCGCCGGTCAGGGTCAGCCGGCTCGTCCCCATCAGTTGCAGGCTCGCCACGTCCAGCGACTGCCCGGGCGCGAGGTTCAGGACGTTGTTGCTCCCGTTCCCGATCGCCTGGAGCACCTGCACGTCGCTCGTGCCCGACGTGTTGACCAGGTCGACCGTCGTCGCGGTCGTCCCCGACCCGTTGAACACCAGCGCGCCGCCGCCCGTGATCGCCCCGGCCTTGATCGTCGCGCCCGAGTCGACCACGACCTGGTTCGCCAGGGTCCGCATCTGGAACGCGGTCGAGTTGAAGTCCGAGTACAGGCTGCCGTCGAGCGAACTGGTGGTGGCCAGGCGATACCCGAACCCGAGGCCGTTCCGGCCCGTGCCGAAGCCCCACTTGTCCGAACCGTTCGCCGCGTTCGTCGTGGCGACCGCGCCGACGCCGCCCCCGCCCTGCCCGAACCGCAGTTCGATCGAGTGCCACCCCGCCGCCAGGTTCAACAACGGCGACGCCGACGCGTCGGCCGCGCTGAACCCGCTCGTGTGCACCTGCACGCCGTCGACATAGATGGTCACGCTGTCGTCGAACGCCTCACCGAACTGGATCGGGCTCGAGCCGTCGGTGAAGAACTGGCCCGAGTACGCGTAGGTGTTGTTATCGCCCCACCCGTTGGTCGGGCCGGCGCCCGAGCCGAAGTCGTCGATGTTGATCTTGGACAGCGTGGACGCCGTCGTCGTCCCCACGTTCGCGCTGGTCAGGTTGTTCGCGTTGGCCGTGAACCGCCCCTCGCGAAGCACGCCCGTCGTGAACAGGGCCCCCGGCCCGCCGGTCGCCGTGACCGTCTGCGTGCCGAAGTCGAGCGTGCCCGACGCCGCCTGGATGATCCCGTTGTTCGTCACCCCGCCCGTCGTCTGGCTGAACGTGTTCCCCGTGCCGACCGCGAACTGCAGCGCGCCGCCGCTGGTCGTGATCCCGCCGAACGGCTGGATGCCGGTGCCCTGCAGGCGGACGATCCCGTCCCCGGTCTTCACCAGCGCGTGCGGGCCCCCGGTATGCGTCAGGGTCCCGGACAACACGGTCGTCGCCAAACCGCCCGCGCTGACGTTCAGCGCGCCCGACAGGTCGATCGCGCCCGAGTACGTGGTCGTCATCTGCGTGCCGGCGACGGCGGTGCTCGTCGACGACAATCCGCCCCCGGCGGCCCCGACGGAGAAGTTTCGGGTGATCGCGATGTTCGCGTTGTTCGCCCCGCTCGTCACGTTGACCGTCCCGCCCCCGTCGAGCACGACCGCCGACGTCGACGCGCCCAGCGACCCGTTGCCGGCGATCGTCAGGGTGCCGCCGCCGACCGTCGTCAGCCCCGTGTACGTGTTGGCCGTGCCCTGGAGCACGAGCGTCCCGGTGCCCAGCTTGTTCAGCCCGGCCGACCCCGCCAGCACGGCGGTGTTCGTGAACGTGAGCGTCCGGCTCGGGTCGACCGTGACCTTCCCGCTGTTCGCGTCCGGCACGACCGCGCCCAGCGTCAGCGTCCCGCCGGTCAGCGTCGTGTTCTCCGCCGCGAACACGCTGTTCGCCAGCGCCGTCCCGAGCGTGATCGACCCGGCCGGGACGATCATGAACCGCGCGTCCGACGTGTCGGTCGGCACCGCGGCGGGGGACCAGTTCGTGTCCGTCCCCCAGTTCAGGTCCGTCGCGCCCGTCCAGTCCAGGTCCGCGGCGCCCGCGGCCGGGCCGCCCGGCAGCGCCATCGAGGCCGCCGACAGCAGCGCCATCACCGTGGCCTTGCCCCACCGCCGCTTCGCCAGGCGAGCGGCCTTGTCCTTCGTGCCGACGGACGTGCGAACGGAACCCGCGCCCGAGCAACCCTGCGACCTGAGCATACACTCTCCCGTGACGTTGAAGATGAACGCGTTGCGCGCCCACCGCCTGCCCGACCAAAATATGCGCTGCGAAATGACCTCGCGTGCCCCGGTGCTCCGGTGATTCGGAGTGTCCGGACGCCTCCAACCCTAATAAGCGCGTGCTTCTGCAAGATTGCCAGACCGTTCAGGCGACTTTTCACGGTGATCTTCCCTCCATTTGTGGTCAGCAGTTCCCCGACGGCCACCGACATCGCCGCCACACCTAACGCTCATCCGACGTGAACGACGCCACGCTCTCGAAGAGCCTTGACTCGTTTGGCGAGCAGGCATTCGGACTCGGCTCATCCCGCAGCGTTTGAGCTTTTTGCGGTCGGAGGGGGTTAGATTTCCCCCGCAGGCTTCCGAACCATGGCGATGATCGGCCGCACACGTAGCGGTACCGCCCCGCCATCGCATAGGTGATGCACCGATGTGATCGCCGACAGCGCAATGGACAGATCACACAAGCCGATTTCGCGCGATGAGAAGATGGGGAAGTTATACCGGTGCATCGTCAGGGTGCGCCAACGACCGAGATTATGGCCGTACCCAATCCTGCCGCGCGCGGTTTTATGGGCAGCCGACCGCCCTCTGACACCCCGTCCCATCGGCCTAGCGGGTGACCCAAGCCACGTCGAAACTCGCCAGCGTCAGGCCTCCGGCGCGCTCGAACAGGCAGTGGACCTTGCCCGTCGCGTCGACCGCCAGGTCCGAGTAGCCCGAGGGCCCGGGCTCGATCGAGCGCTTGGCCGACCACGTCTTGCCGTCGTCGGCGCTCAGACGGACGGTCACGTTCTTCCGCGCGAGCCATTTGCCCAGCCCGGGCTTGCCGGCTCGGCCGGCCGACGTATCGCCGTTGTCCGGATTGGCGAACAGGATCGCCGGCCGCTCGCCCGCCTTCGCCGCCGGCACGCGCACGATCGACCCGTTGCAGATCGGCTCGACCAGCGCGTCATCGAACGCCGGGGCCGACCAGTTCGACGCCCCGTCCGGGCCCGTCACCACGACCCGCCGCTGCTTGGCCGACTCGTTCCGCGCGTTGAGCATGACGCGCCCGTCCGACAGCTCCGCCGCGACCGTCTCGTTCGGGTTGGGGCAATCCTTCGTGTCCGGGATGGCGATCGCGCCGGCCTTCCACGTGGCGCCGCGGTCGTCCGAGTAGACCGTCGCCACCACGCTCGGGTGGTGGGACTTCCCGCCCGTCGACAGCCACACCGGCACGAGCAGCCGGCCGGTACGCAGTTGGATCCCGTGCGTCGGCCCGGTCGCGATCACGTTCCAGTGGTAGTCCTTCTTGAACGCCTCGAACGCCGACGTGATCTCGACGGGTTTGGAGAACGTCGCGCCGTCGTCGTCGCTCCGCGCGTAGTAACACCGGGCATAATCGGTGCAGTAGAGGAAATGGACGGCCGGCGCGCCGCCGGGCACGGCCGGATCCTTGTCGACGATCGCCACCGGGTTGTTGTACGTCTTCGCCTCGCCCCCGCCGGCGATTTTCTGCACGTCGCCCCACGTCGCCCCACCGTCGGCCGACCGGCGCATCACGATGTCGATCGGGTCCCAGTCCCCGCCCTTGTTCCGGCGCGCCTCGCAGTACGCGAGCAGCGTCCCCTTACCCGTGACGACCAGCCCCGGGATCCGGCAGTTCACGTAGCCCAGCGCCTTCGGGTCGAACACGACGACCTTGCGCGCGTCATCCGTCTTCGCGTGCTCCGCGGCGCCCGCGCCCCACGCCAGGCCGATGACGACGGACGACAGGACTGCGCGGCGCGAGAGGTTCATCGGGTTCTCCGTTCGGGCACGACTTTTCTCGCCGCCGCACAACCGTGGGCTGCCGCCCTCGGCTAACAAGTGCGCGGCAGATGTGTAATATGCGACACGAACCCTTACCCCCGAGGAGCATTTCATGTTGCGACTGACCGCCACCCTTTCGCTCGCGATCGTCTGCTGCGTCGCCGCCCTGTCGTTCGCCGCAGACGAGAAGAAGCCCGCCGCCGCCGCCGCGGGCGCGACCGAGTTGTACAACGGCAAGGACCTGACCGGCTGGGGCTACAAGACCGGCCCGAAGTTCTCCGGCGAGGTCACCGAGAAGTTCGACGGCAAGACCGAGTCGTCCGACGGCCGGTACACCGCCAAGGAGGGCGGGATCATCGTCGTCAACCCGGCCAAGGAAGGCGAGCCGCGGATCAAGCAGCTCTGGACGACCGCGCAGTTCCCCAAGGATTTCGAGCTCCGCCTCGAGTTCCGCGCCGGCGTGAACGCCGACAGCGGCATCTTCGTCCGCGGCCCGCAGCTCCAGTGCCGCGACTACAAGGTCGCCGGCCCCGAGAAGTACTTCAAGCTCATGGGCGACAAGTACAAGGCCCAGGACTGGAACGAGATGGTCGTCGTGGTCAAAGGCAACGTCGGCCACGCAACCTGCAACGGCGTCGTGCTCGAAGAG
>DASPKW010000315.1:0-7994 GCA_035627895.1 Tepidisphaeraceae bacterium
AGTGGACCGAGCGGGCGTGGACATGGGGACGACCCTCCGGGGTGTCTGTGGCGGCGGCGGCGGCCGTCAATCATGGACGGCGACGTGGGACGGCGAGTTTACAAGTGGCCCACCGCCCCCCGCAATACCGCGCCCGGGTGGGTGCGGCGCGGCCGGTCAGGCGTAGATGACGCCGATCCCGTAGCCGCCGTTCGGGTCCTTGACGAACTCGCGGGCGTCGCGGCCGGCGCGGATCTCGCGCCACAGGCGGGGGACGTCGCCGCCGGCGCCGGCCGGGTGGTCGGCGATATCGTGGAACGCGATCATGCCGCCGGGGCGGACGAGGGTGCGGTACTGCTCGAAGTCGTGCTTGGCGCCGGCGTACTCGTGGTCGCCGTCGATGAACAACAGGTCGAGCCGTTCGCCCCCGAGCAGGCGCTTGACGGCCTCGAACGATTCGGGCGCGTGGGAGTTGCCGCGGACGAGCTCGATCCGCTGGCCGGGCAGGGCGAGCGATTTGTAGAGCTTGGACTTCCACCACGGGTACCCGCCGCCCCAGCGGCCGCCGGGGAGGTCGAGACTGATCAGGAACGCGGCGGGGTCGGCGACGCGCGTGAGGGCGAACAGGGTGCCGCCGCGGGCGGTGCCGATCTCGAGGACGCGGCGGGGGCGGAGGCGCTCGACCTCGCGGAGGAACCCGGCGATCTCGAACGGCACCTGCATCGAGTAGATCAGGCCGTGGAAGCCGTCGCCGATCAGGCGGACGACGTCGTCGAGCCGGCGGTCGTCGTGCTCGACGGGGGGGACGGCGCGGACCTGGCGGATCACGCGGCCGCGGAGGGCGATCCCGCGGGCGTGGCCGAGCAGCCGCCAAAAGCCGTAGGCCGGCCGGGTGAGCGCGGGGAAGCGCCCGCCATTAATCCAACCGCGGAAGCGCCCGCGCAGGCCGCTGATCAACGCCATGATTACCGGTCCCTCGCCAAACTCCGGGCCGTCGGTCGCCGGGCGCGCACGGTCGCGCGCGGCGGCGGGCACGCTACCGGACGATAGCGGCATCGGTATATTGTCCCGCAGGCATGAGCGATTTGGAAGACATCGTCGGCGGGGCCGGCACCCGGGCGGCGACGGGGGCCGTCGTGCCCGTGCCGGGCGGCGTTGCGCCGACGGTCGTCGACGACCCCGACGCCGGGCGGCGCGAGCGCAACCGCAAGGTCACGTTCGCGATCGTCGCGTCGCTGCTGACCAAGCCGATCGGCCTGCTCACGCCGCTGGTGCTCGTGCCGCTGTACCTGGCGTACCTCGGCGTCGAGCGGTACGGGCTGTTCCAGGCCGTCGCCGCGCTGACCGCGCTGTTGACCCTGACCAACGTCGGGCTGAACCAGGGGCTGATCAACCGGCTGATGGAGGCGCGCGCGGCCGGCGACGCCCCGCGCGCCCGGCAGTTCGTGTCGTCGCTGTTGATCGTGCTGGCGGCGTGGACGGCGATCGCGCTGGTCGTCTGGACGGGAATCGTGCTGGCGGTCGACTGGGTGGCGGCGTTCCGCGTGGACGAGCCGCGCGCGGTCTTCGAGGCCCCGTGGGTCGTCTGGCTGACCGGCGCGCTGACCTTGCTGGGCCTGCTGGTCGCGGCGCCCCAGGCGGTGATGGTCGCCCACCAGCAGGTCGGGTGGCTGGCAGTGTGGGACGCGGTGACGAAGGTGGTCGTCCTGGCCGCGTGCGTCGCCGTCGTGTTCACGCCGATGGGGCTGATCGGGGTGACCGCCGCGTCGGCGGGGTTGCCGGTCGTCTTGGGCATCGGCGTGGCGGTGCTGATCTTCAGGCGGTGGCCGGACCTCCGCCCGTCGCGCCGGTCGTTCGACTGGGGGGCGGTCCGGCAGACGGTGGGCGACGGGATTTACCTGTTCCTGATCCAGGCGTCGGTGATCGCGCTGTTCCAGTTCGACAAGGTGCTGATCGGGTCGCTCATGGGGGCCGAGCACGTGACGCCGTTCGCGCTGGTCGGTCAGGTGCTGGTCACGTGTTACGCGGTCTTCGTCCACGTGTTGAGCCCGATGTGGCCGGCGTACGGGGACGCGATCCGGCGGGGGGATTGGGCGTGGGTGCGGCGGACGATGCGCGTGAGCCTGGTGTTCGGGTGCGGGCTGGTCGCGGCGGTCGGGCTCGCGTTCGTCTTCACGGCCGACGTCGTCCTGGCCAAGTGGTCGCGCGGGCAGGTGACGCACGTGTCGGCGAGCCTGGTGCTGGCGGTCACGGCGACGTTCCTGCTGCGGGCGTGGATCGACTGCCGGTCGGTCGCGCTCAACGCGGCCGGGGTGTTGGCGCCGCAGGTGATCTTGATCGTGTCGCACGCGGTGCTGAACGTCGTCGTGGCGATCGTGCTCGGGAGGCGGTACGGCGTCGAAGGCGTCGCCTGGGCGACCCCGCTGACGGCACTGGTCACGACGGCGTGGGGGTACCCGTGGCTCGTTCGGAAGTATCTTTGGCGGCGCGCGGCGGTGGCGGTCGCGGCGCCGCCGGGCGGCTCGTGATGGCCGGGCGCAACTGACCGGAGATCCATATGGTGCGCGTCATCCTCCTGACGGGTCTGCTCTGCGTCGCGGCGTCGGACGCCCGCGCCGCCGAGGCGTCGCTGTCACTCGCCCGCGACAAGCACTGGCTGGTCATCAAGGGCGAACAGATCCCCGGCGGGGAGATCCGCATCAACTACCTCGAGGCCTACTGCCGGCCGAACAGCACGGACGCTGATTGGGTCAAGCACACGGTGATCGGGCACGAGTCGAAGCTGATCAGCCTGTCGGAGGATGGGAAGGTCATGAAGCTTCGCGATACGCTCAAGGACGGCGTGGTCGTCGACCACGTGATCACCGCCGGCGCGGACGACGTCACGTTCGACGTGACGGCGACCAACCCGACCGACAGGCCGTCGGAGGCGCACTGGGCCCAGCCGTGCGTGCGGCTCGGCACGTTCACCGGCCACGGGCCGGACAAGACCAAGGACGATTACGCGTACCTGCCCAAGTGCTTCATCTTCCTAGACGGAAAACTGACGCGTATGCCGACGCCACAGTGGGCCACCGAAGCGCGATACAAGCCGGGCCAGGTGTGGGTGCCGGCGGGCGTCCCGCGGACCGACGTGAACCCGCGCCCCGTGAGCCAACTCGTGCCGAGCAACGGCCTGATCGGCTGCTTCAGCGGCGACGAAAAGCTGATCTTCGCGACCGCGTGGTCGCCGTACCAGGAGCTGTTCCAGGGCGTCGCGCGGTGCCTGCACAGCGATTTCCGCATCGGCGGGCTGAAGGCAGGGGAGAGCAAGCGGATCAAGGGGAAGGCGTACATCGTGCCGGCGGACGCGGCGGGGCTGGTGAAGCGGTACGAGGGAGACTTCCCGCCTGTGAAATGACGAATGACCAAATTCGAATGACGAATCAATGACGAAGGACCAATGACGAATGTCGAAACGGGGAAGGGCCCACTGCGCGTGCCGACGCCCGTTTCGTCATTCGAATTTCGACATTTGTCATTGATTCGTCATTCGAATTTGGTCATTCGTCATTCCCCTCTCCCTTGCCTTCGTTCTTTTTGCGGGGAAGCTACCGGGCGGCCCGTTGGACGCGGGCATTTTTCGACCTTCAGGATGAAGGATCTGTCGCGTTGATCGTCGAGACGTGGAGCATCGTGGGGTTCGCGGCGTTCCTCGGCGTGGCCGGGGTGATGCAGCGGCGCGCCAAGGGCGTGGGGGAGCGGGCGGCCAAGCAACCCAAACAGAAGCCGAGCAGGGGGGAGAAGGCCCGCCGCCGCGAAGCCGCGGCCAAGCGCGTCGCGCCCGCGGGCATGTCCGTGGCGGCCCAGGTCGTCCGCCGGTCGACGGTGGCCGACGACGATCACCCGGCCGCGTTCCCGACCCGGGCCAACGCAGACATTCGGATCGCCCCCTGGCCGGCGAGCGAGCCGATGCCGGTCTGGGGCTTCGGCGGCCTCCCGGGCGTGCGGCCCGAACTCGGGCTGGTGACCCGGTTGCCGGGGCTGGTGGAAATTTTGGCGGGCGAGGCCGGGGGGCCGGCGCCCGAGCCGTCGATGTTCCTGACCGCGGCGGAATGGCGCGAGCTGCGGGCGGGGGGCGCGGGCGGTCATCACGACGAGCCATCGGGGGGCGGGGGCACGGGGGATCACGGTTCAAACGGGCGGTCGAACGGCAACGGCCATCGAAACGGCTACGGGTCGGCGATCGCCCTGAATGATCGCACGACGGCGCTCGCGCCCGTGTTCTGCGAGATCCCCGTCCCCGTCACGCTCGAGGAGCGGGCGGCGGTCGAGGCGGCCGTGGTCGTCGGCCGGCCCCGGCTGATCGCGCACGCCCGGCCCGTGATCGGCGTTCTGGCCGAGCGGGGCTTCGGCTTCGTCGCGCCGGCAGCGCTGCCGGTGTTCCTCGTGGCGTCGATGCAGGATGAGTACTCGCTGGACGTGCCCGCCGACGAGCCCGCTCGCGATGACTTGCCGGCGCGGCAAGCGTACACTTGCGGTGCGATGAACGACGACGCGACACAAGCCGCGGGGGCAGGGGGGGAGCAGGGGGAGAATGCGACCGAGCAGGCTGACGGGCACGAAGAGTTGCCGACTTACGCTCTACCCGAGGTGATGACCTGGGATGAGGCTACGTCGGCCGAGCGTTCGGAATGCGAATTCTCGATCAAGGGCCGCGGGGCGGTCGCCGCGGGTCGAATGGAGCGAGCTGAGACGTCCGGTGGCACGGGTACGGCGTCAGCCTTACCCGCGGGGGATACCCGCGGCGGCGCCGATTCGTCGAGCGACGAGGTCACCGAATCGCTCACGGTTTACGAACTGCCCGCGATCGCGACGGAGGTCTTCAACCGCGCCCCAGCGCAGGATGAGCCGCTCGCGGATCCCACGCATCAGCAGGACGTTGTCCTGCAGCTAACCGAAGTGATCACGTCCGACCACTACGCGGATCGGACGGAGCCTCGCCCTCCCGAGGCGGCCCAGGCCGAATCGAGCGAGAGCGACGAACCCGCCGAGGCGATCACGCTTCCGACGTTCGACCTCCCCGCGATCCGAGCGACCTGGGCCGACCAAGTCGCAACCCTCCCGCTCGCCGCCTTCGACGCCGACACCGGCTTGGCCACCTCCGGTGGCCATTTCGACCGCCCCGAATCAAGCGCGGACCAGCCCACCGAACCCATCCCGACATTGGATCGCGCGCCCGAGCCTCCCGCGCGCGTCGCGGAAGTCGCGCCGACCGCCGACACCCCTCCCGCGCTCGCGCCCACGTCCCCGCCCGCCAAACCCGTCGACCACCCCAAACCCGTCGCCTGCCCGCCGGCGCAGAAGTGGAAGCCCGTCGAGTGGAACACGTGCGGCGTCAACTACCGCCGGCCGATGCCGCTGCCCAAGGTTCGCGGCAGCGTGATCGACTTCCACTGCCACCTGTTCGCCGCCCGCCACGCCCGCACCTGGTTCGAGGCCGCCGCCCACTTCGGCATCGACACGTTTGTCACCATGACCCCGCTCGAAGAGTGCGTCGGGCTCGCGCGCGACTGGCCGGGCCGGATCCACTTCATCGCCGTCCCGCAGTGGTTCTACGAGGGGCCCGATTTCGTTTCCGACTGGCTCCGCCGGATCGAGGCCTTCTACAACCTCGGCAGCCGCATGGCCAAGTTCCACATGGCCCCGCAGACGCTGGTCCGCCGCGGCCTGCGCCTGGACTCCCCCGAGCTCGAGCCCGTCTTCCGCGAGCTGCGCGACCGCGGCATGATGGTCATGACGCACATGGGCGACCCCGAGCTCTGGTATCAGGGCAAGTACGCCGACACCGCCACGTACGGCACGCGCGACGAGCACTACACGATGTGGGAGAACGTCCTGAACACCTGGACGCACCTACCGTGGGTCGGGGCCCACATGGGCGGCAATCCGGAGGACCTCGGCCGCCTGCAAGGCTTGCTGGATCGCCACCCCAACCTCTCGCTCGACTGCTCGGCAACCCGCTGGATGGCCCGCGAGGTCTCGGCGCGCCGCGACGACGCCCGCGAGTTCTTCGTCCGCAACGCCGACCGCATTTTGTTCGGCTCCGACCAGGTCAGCGGCGACGACCGCGACTTCGACTTCCTCGCCAGCCGCTGGTGGACCCACCGCAAACTCTGGGAGACCGGGTACATCGGCCCCATGCCCATCCTCGACCCCGACCTCCCCGCCTCCGAGCAACCCCGCCTGCGCGGCCTGGCGCTGCCGGACGAGGTCCTCCAAAAGCTGTACCACGACAACGCCGTGAAGGTGATGGCCGCGGCGGGGGTGCAGATCGGGGAGCAGGTTGCCGCGCACAGCGCCGCGTGAGGGTCGGAGTCGTCCTCCGTCGCCGTAAGCCGATGGGGTGGAATCGCGGACGGGCGACTCCCTCTCCCGGACGCGCAAACTCGTGCATTTCGGTGAAGGACGTGGCCGCGTCTGGGAGAGGGCGGGGGTGAGGGTATACAGCGCCCACGGTACCCGTGGTGGCTCGCCATACCCTCACCCTATCCCTCTCCCACACGCGACCGCGGTTCTACGCGAACGACGATCTCCGGCGCGTCCGGCAGAGGGGACCTGACGCGTCTCCGCGACAACAACCCCGACCCCCGGGAGTAGCGCATAGGGCACCCCCCCCATGCGCGCCGCCCTCGTCATCTTCGCTGCCGCAACCCTCGCGCTCCCATCGCGCGCCGCCGAGCGCATCCCCGACTACGACCGCGAGGTCCGTCCCGTCCTCGAAAAGCACTGCTTCAAGTGCCACTCCGCCGAATCCGCCAAGGGCGGCCTCCGCCTCGACGAGCGCCCGCGCATGCTCCGCGGCGGCGATTCCGGCGCGCCCGCCGTCGTCCCGGGGAGCAGCCACAAGAGCCATCTGATCGACGTCGTCGCCGCGGATGACGACGACGCGGACAAGATGCCCCCCAAGGGCGATCGGCTCAAGGCCGAAGAGGTCGCGCTGCTCCGCCAGTGGATCGACACGGGGGCGCACGGCGCGCCAGTCGATTCCGCGAGCGCGACGGCGCCCGAGACGGTCGCCCCCGGTCGGCCGATCACGGACGAGGACCGCGCGTTCTGGTCGTTCGTCCCGCCGCGCGCTTCGGAGCCGCCATCCGTTAAGAACACCGCCTGGCCGCGGGCGCGGATCGATCGATTCCTCCTGGGCCGGATGGAGAGCGCCGACCTCGCGCCGTCGGCCGAGGCGCCGCGCGAGGCGCTCGTCCGCCGGGTCACGTTCGACCTGACCGGCCTGCCGCCCATTCCGGACGACGCGCGGGCGTTCGTCGCGGATGAGTCGCCGGAGGCGTACGACAGGCTCGTCGACCGTTTGCTCGCCTCGCCCGCGTACGGGCAGCGGATGGCCAGCCTCTGGCTCCCGCTGGCGCGGTACGCCGAGGACCAGGCCCACCAGGTCGGTAAGGACACGAAGCTCTTCTATCCGAACGCGTACAAGTACCGCGACTGGGTCGTCGCCGCGTTCAACCGCGATTTGCCGTACGACCGGTTCGTGGCGTACCAGATCGCCGCGGACCAAGTCGCGGGGGCGGCGCGCGAGGACCTGGCCGCCCTCGGCTTCCTCGGCCTGGGCCCCAAGTATTACAACCGCGGCCGGCTCGACGTGATGGCCGACGAATGGGAGGACCGCGTCGACACCGTCACCCGCACGACGATGGGCCTGACCGTCGCCTGCGCACGGTGCCACGACCACAAGTTCGACCCGATCAGCGCCGCCGACTACCACGCGATCGCCGGCGTCTTCGCCAGCACGCGGATGGTGAACAAGACGCCCGCCGGCGTCGTGTCGAAGGACGCGGTCGCCGAGCAGGTGCCGGCCGACGCGCTGCACGTCGTCGAGGACGGCGTCCCGCAAGACCTCAACCTGTTCGTCCGCGGCAACGTCGAGCGCAAGGGCCCGGTCATCCCGCGCGGGTTCCTGTCGATCCTCCCAGTGGGGCGGACATTCTTGTCTGCCCAGACCGACCCCTTCGGCGACC
>DASPKW010000316.1:0-7572 GCA_035627895.1 Tepidisphaeraceae bacterium
CAGGATCCCCGCGATCGCGTAGGCGATCACGTTCAGCAACTTCATGAACGGGTAGCTCGTCGTCGAGACCGCGAAGAACGCGACGATCGGCCCGAGCGACGCGAGGACGGCCATCATGACCGCGATCGACGCGATCAGCAGCTTGAACATCGCCGACCCCCGCAGGCGCGAGCCGACCAGCGCGTTGAAGACGTACAGCGACGGGAACGTGACCAGCAGCGTCAGGCAGAACAGCAGCGGCACCTTGACGGTGGACGCCAAGAGTTGCTGCCAGCCGTCGATGTGGCGGGTGGGGTCCTGCTGGTAGCGAGTAATGACGGCGTAGATGCCCGTGCACGCCCCGGCCGCCATGCCGAGCACGACCGTGACGGTAAGGAGCGGGATCGTCGGGAGGCCGAGGTCGCCCCCGCGGAGGGCCCCCAGCCGCGTCGCATCACCCCGGAGTACTCTGTCGAGCGCTTTGAAGCCCCTGATCATCGATATGTCTCCTTCGGTAAGGCAGACGCCACCAGCAGAGCTGTCTTACGCGACGGGCACTTTATCATGTAAAGTTCGATCTGTCACGCAGCGTCCTTGGGTCGGCGAGAGATCCCATGGAACGACTTCCGTGGGCTTTCCCCGAGCATTTCGCTCGTCTCTCGCCTCTTTGCGACCCAAATACCCCAGTCGACTTGACATCCCCCCGTAATTGACCACAATCCTCCCCTCCCATTTTGGCATCAGACGGAGCTCGGATTCATGTACGCGATCATCGAAGACAGCGGCACGCAGTTCAAGGTCACCGCGGGTGACACCATTCGCATCGACCGCAAGGTCGGGGGCGGCGACAAGCAGGTCACGTTCGACAAGGTCCTCCTGGTCGGCGGCGAGGGCGAGCCGAAGGTCGGCGCCCCGCTCGTCTCGGGCGCGACCGTCGTCGCCGATGTGATCGCCGAGGTCAAGGGCAAGAAGGTCGTCTCGGTCAAGCACAAGCGCCGCAAGGGCTACTACAAGAAGACCGGCCACCGCCAGAAGTACACCGCCGTCAAGATCAGCGCGATCAACGTCTGATCGTTACCCGACAGTTGAAAACACCGATGTCCACGCGCGAGCAGCGCGTGGACATCTTCGTTTGTGCCGCCCGCGCGCCGACTGTGGCGGCGGATCAGACGCTACGCCGCGAGTGGGATGACGGCCCCCGTCCCCCGCCGTCACTTCGCCGCGCTGATGTTCTGGATCTGCCCCAGCGACGCCTGCTGCGACTGCAACCCCGCCAGCACCGATTCGAGATTCGCGAACTGCGCCTCGAGCCGCGTCCGCTTGGTCTCGAGGATCTTGTCGAGCTGCGTGATCCGCTTCTGGAAGTCCAGGCTCTTCCCGTCGAGCGTCTTGTTCTCCCGGCTGACCACGCCGTTCACCGGGTCGACCAGCTTGTTCATGATCGACTCGATCGCGAACCCGATCCCGCCCGACGTCGCGTTGCTCGCCGACGGGTTGAGGATCTGCCCGCCCGCCAGCGTGTTCCCGCTCGGCGTCCCGTTCAGCCGCAGGTCCAGCAGCGCCTGCGACGCGCTCAGCGGCGTCAGCTTCAGCGCCGTCGTCGTCGACCCGGTCAGGTCGGTCAGCGTCAGGCCCTTGCCGTCGTCCCGCAGCTCGACCTTCGCCTTCCCCAGGGCGGCCGAGTTGATCGTGTCGACCACTTCCTTCAGGCTCGTCGGCGTCCCCAGGGTCACGTCGACCGACGTCCCGTCCCGGAACTGCAGCTTGAAGTCCGGCTTCCCCGCCCCCAGCGTGCGCAGGCCGCGCCCGTTGTTCAACTGTGACGTCGGCGTCGAATCCCCCAGCGCCTCCTGCGCCGTCGCGAACAGCCGCTGCACCGCGTCCGGGTCGTCGGCGAACGCCGCCGTGAACTTTTCCTGGTCGAACTCGAGCTGCGACCCCGCCGCCAGCTTGATCCCCACGTCCGCCAGAATCCGGTACTTCCCACCCGACGCCACGCGCGTGTTCAGCACGGCGAACAGGTTCGCCTCGACCGTCCGCACCGTCGAATCGCCGAGCAGCAGGCCCTTCTCGTTCGTCTCGGGGTCGAACTTGGTCAGCTCCTTGATCTTGGCGATCACGCCGTTGAAGTCCTCCACGAACTTCCCCGCCTGCTCGGTCAGCTTTTCCGAGTCCCGCGTCACGCTCAGCGTGACCGGCTTGTCGCTCACCCCGAGCAGGTCGATCGTCACGCCCTTGATCACACCCGCGAGCTGGTTCTTCCCCGACGTCACCAGCAGTGGCTCCGGATTGTCCGGCGACCCCAGAAACACCGCCGCGTCCTGCGCCTCGACCAGGTTCCGGGCCCCAAGGGCCGTCGTCCCCGCGTCGAACACGACCCGCGCGTTCCGCCCCGCGTTCTTCGCCGTCAGCGACAGCCGGTACGGCGCCGCCTCCGACCCGTCGTTGATCACCTGCGCGACCACCCCGAAGTTCAGCTCCGCCAGCTTCTGCTGCGCCTGCGCGATCGTGTCCGTCGCCGCGAACGTGACCGACTTCTCGAACGACCCGTCGATCGTCGTCGCCGTCGCGGCGCCGGCGATGTTCAGGTCCGTCGCCGTCGTCCCGTCCACGTTCTCGACCTTCATCTTGAGCGTACCGCCGGCCGAGTCGGTCAGCAGCAGCCCGTCGCCCTGCGCGTTGATCGACGCGGTCACGCCGAAGCCCGCGCGGTTGTTGATGTCCTTGATCACGTCGCCCAGCGACTGCTTCGTCGACGGGTCGACGCTGATGTTGACCGTGTTCCCCTTGGAATTGGTGATCTGGAACCGCCCCGACGACACGCCCTTCCCGCCGTTGTAGTCGGCCAGCAGCATGTTCTCGCTGACCCACTGCCGCTGCAGGTTTTTCCCCGCGAGCGTCGTCGTCCCCGCCGCCGCCGTCCCGAGCAGGCCGAGCGTCCCCGCCGTCGTCCCCGCCCCGTCCTCCTCGACCTTGAGCGCGCCGGTCCCGGTCGAGCGGTCGGTAAGCTGGATGCCGTTCCCGGCCGTGTTGTACGACGCCGTCACGTTCAGCCCGGCGGCGTTGATCGTGTCGAACACGTCCTGCACCGAGCGCGCCGCGCTCAGGTCGACCGTCGCCGACGCGCCGGCCGCGTTCGTGATCTTCATGTTCCCCAGCGCCAGCCCCTGCCCCCCGTTGAGCGACGCCAGCAGCACCGTGTTGAGCCCCGCGATCAGCGGCCCGCCCGTCAACGACCCCGCCCCGCTCCCGACGATCCCCAGGTCCGTCGCCGCCTTCGAGTTGTTCGCCTCGGCGACCGTCACCGTCCCGTTGCCCGTCAGCTTGATCGCGTTCGAGCCCGGGGCGACCGACGCCGTGACTTTGCCCCCCGACGCGTCCGAGATCGCGTCGAACACGTCGCCCAGCGACCGCGCGTTAGCCAGCGACACCGTCCACGACCCGTCGCCGGATGTGACGGTGAAATCCCCGCCCGCCTCGCCCGCCCGGCGCACGCCGCGCCCGTCGTTTAAGCCCGACAGTGCGTTGGCCCGCCCGAGGTGGTTGATGTCCGCGCCGGTGATGACGCCCGCGACCGCCGCCGTGCCGGTCAGGCCGAGGTCCTCCGCCGCGTGACCCTCCGCCAGGTCTTCGACGGCAAACGGAACCGTCGTCGCCCCGCTCTTGTCCGTCAGCGTGACCCGGTCGCCCGAGACGGCCGCCTTCACGTTGATGTCGAGCGACGTGTTGATCTTCTTGAGCACGTCGTCGAGCGTGACGGACGCCCCGACGTCGATCACCGCCGACTTCCCGGCCCCGTCGGTGATCCGGAATTGCCCGCGCCGCACGCCCGCGCCGCCGCGAAGCTGGCTGAGCTGCGTCGGCGTGGAGATCTCGCCCCCGCCCATCTCGATCGTCACGGTCCCCGCCCCGACGCGCGACGACACGTCCGAAAACCCACGACTGACCGCCTGCTGGGTCGTCGTGAGCCGCGCCACCTGGAACTGGAACGCCCCGATCGCCGCCCCGTTCGCCGCCGTCGCCGTCAGGACGTTCTCGTCGGACGACGTCGTCTTGGCCCCGCCGAACGTCTGCGGCTTCTTGATCGTCGTGCCGAACAGCTTGATCGACGCCAGCCGGGTCGACAGATCGGCGTACGCCAGCTTCTGCTTGTTGACCGAGTCGACGCGCCCCTGCAGCAGCGTCTTGGGACGCGACTCGATCGACATGAGCTGATCGATGACATCTTTGTGATTGATGCCGCTGATCAGACCGGTGCTGGCGGAGATCCGTCCCATGGGGTGCTAGGTGTAGTTATCGGCAATTCCGAAGCGCGGGTCCAGCGCGAGTCCTGAGGTCGGCACGCGGGCGCGCGCCCGCTCTACGCGCGTCCCGGGTCGTCGCGCCGACCCTTGCGCCGCCGCGGCGCTCGATCCGAAACCCGTTTGATGTCTTGAATCAGTTTCCGTCCGACGCGGGCGTGGTCGTACAGGCAATCGAGCGCCCAGAGCGCCAGGAAGTGCTCCCGCGCCTTCTTCACGATGCGCAACCGATCGGCAGTGGATGCGAGGTCTGACATGGTGTCCGATTGGTTATCGGAACCACGAGCCCGAACGCATGAGCAAAATCGGACCTGCCGGAGCGCAGGAATGGACAGGGGGGGGTCGCCCGGAGGGCGCGGGTTCATCCTGAGGTGCTTCAGGAGGGTCTCTGAGCGGTCGAAGCAATGTTGCGAGTGTGCCGCGACGACGCCAAGCGACCGCTTGGTGGGCGCCCGGGCGGGCGGCCCGCGAGCCGGCCGTGGAGCGCGCAAACGGCGCTCAGCGACCATTCGGTTTCCCGCTATCTCCCCAGCGCCGCGTTCTGCACCCCCATCAAGTCCCGGCACCCCTTCACCGCCAGGTCCACCAGTGCGTTCATGGCAGATCGATCGAACCCCTCCCCGTTCTCCGCCCCGCCGCCGATCTCGACGAACTTCCCGCCCGCCGTCATCGCCACGTTCATGTCGACGTTCGCCTTCACGTCGTCGATGTAGTCCAGATCCAGCCGGACCTCGCCGTCGACCAGGCCCACGCTGACGGCCGCCAGTTGGTCGAGGATCGCCTTCGACGGGTCGTAATGCGCCGCGTCGTACCGCGCCGGGATCGCCCCCTCGCGGGATGGGTCCTCGCCCATGAACCGCGCCGTCCGCGGCTCGATCGCGCCCGGCATCACCTTCGGCAGTTTCGCCACCGCATCGACCAGCGCCACCCACCCCGCGCAGATGCACGCCGTGCGCGTGCCGCCGTCCGCCTGCAGCACTTGGCAATCGATCGAGATCGTGTGCGGCCCGATCTTCGACAAGTCGATCACCGCCCGCAGACACCGCCCGATCAGCCTTTGAATCTCCGTCCCCCGCGAGTCCGTGTGCCCGATCTTCGGCCACCCCTTCCGCACCGGCGTGCTCCCCGGCAGCATCACGTACTCCGCCGTGATCCACCCGCCCGCCCGATCCTCCTTAAAGAACGGCGGCAACTCCCGCGTGACCGACGCCGTCACCAACACCACCGTCCCACCCTGTTTCCACAACACCGACCCCGCCGGCGTCTGCGTAAACCCCCGCGTCACATGCACCGGTCGGATCTGGTCATTCGCGCGCCCGTCGTTTCGCATGCGGGCGATCATAAACAGTTGCGGCGCCTTGTCATGTGGTGGCACGGGCATCTTGCCCGGGAAAAAGGGGGGGCCGCCGGAGGCCAACCGCTCGGCGTGGCAATTCTCCGTGTGCCGATCGTCTCCGGTGCGCCCTTCTGCGATCCACCCCACACCCACCCCGTCACCTCTACCCCATTCGTTTGCAAGTCATTCCCCCCTTTCTGGTATAACCCCCGCACCTTCAAAGCGGAGACCCCGGACAATGACCAAGCCCTCCAAGCTCGCGCTGTGCCTGATCGCCTCGGCGATCGCCACCACCGGCTGCAACGACAAAGAGCCGCCCCAGGCCGCCAAACCGCAATCCGCCCTCGAGGCCCGGCAAGAGGCCCGCCGGCAGTTCTTCGAGAACCTCAACAAGCAGAACCAGAACGCGATGGCCCAGCTCAGCGGCCCGGCCGCCGCCGCCCCGTCGCAAACCCGCACCGTCGTGACCGGCGGCCCGAACAGCCTGTCCGCCGCGCCGACCGGTCCCGCCGCCAATGCCTTCGGCACGCCCGCCCGCGCCGCGCCGGCGGCCCCCCAGCTCCCGCCCCAGCCCGCGCTCGACGTCCCCGCCGACGCCGAGTGGACCCTCGTCTGCATCTCCCTCACCTCGCCCGACCGCTTCCAGCGGATGGACCAGATGAAGGCCTACCTGTCCGCCCGCACGCCGCTCAAGAATTGGTACGTCCTCCACGACGACGCCAAGAGCACGCTCTTCCACGGGTTCTACCCCTCGATCAGTTCCAAGGACCCCGCCGGCCGCCAAGCCCAGGCCGACCGCATCGTCATCTCCGAATGGGCCGACCCGGGCCTCGGCGGCGAGAAGCCGTTCACCCAGGTCATGTTCACGCGCATCGCCGAGCCCGAGCCGCCGGCCCCCGCCGAGTGGCGCCTGAGCAACGCGCCCAACAACGGCTACTGGTCGCTCCAGGTCGCCGCCTTCCAGGGCAACGCCAAGCGCAAGGAAGCCGCCGTCGAGGCCGTCCGCGAGATGCGCGCCAAGGGCATCGAGGCCTATTACTATCACGGCCCCACCATCAGCTCCGTCTGCATCGGCGCCTGGCCCGAAAACGCGCTCAAGGCCCAGGAGGCCGACGGCGGTAAGGCCATCGTCAACCAGGAAGACGCGCTCCTCGTCGCCAGCGGCCCGCTGGGCAGGCGGTTCGCCGAGGCCCGGATCAAGAATAGCGACGGCCAACGCGTCCAGACGCTCACCGAGCGGGTCGAGGTCCAGGACAAGAGCCTGCTCGCCGCCATGCGCGACTTCCCCGACCACTCCGTCAACTACGAGTTGATCAAGCGCGAGGCCAAGGACGCCGCCGGCAATAAGACCCACGTCTACGCCCCGAGCTTCCTCGTGATCATCCCCCGCGAGTCCGCCGGCATCCTCGCCGAGCAGGGCGGCGGCCGCTTCATGAACGCCAAGGGCGGCGGCGGCGCCACCGCCGACGCCCCGGCGACCGTGCGGCCGGCGACGGGCTCGGGCGCGGGAAAATTGCGCGGGCTCGGGAACTAGTGACCCTGCACCCATCGCGCATTTTGCACGAAGCGTGATAACTGTCATCCCGAGGTACTCCGAGGGATCTAGCCTCGGACGTTGAGGCCCCCTCGCCAACATCGAGGGGGCCTTGACGTTCCAACTGGATCCCTCGGAGTACCTCGGGATGACAACGCCACGCTCGCGCGCTATCTTGTCCGCCGCATGAACCTCCTCATCGCCACCACCAACCCCGGCAAAATCAAAGAATTTCGCGAGATGCTCGGCGGCACCAGCACCGCCTTCGACGACCTCGCCGCCCACCGTCACCAAGCTCACCACCCACCATCACGGCACTCACCACCACTATCATCAACACACTCGTTACCAACATCACCACACTTACTTGGAAAAGCTCACACCGCTGATTTCACCACCAAGGTGCGTGGGACAAATCTCCA
>DASPKW010000317.1:0-49998 GCA_035627895.1 Tepidisphaeraceae bacterium
GCCGGCGACGACGAAATCCAGCCGTTTCTCACCGATCTCTTCGCCCTTGTAAAACACCGGCTCCACTACTTCGCGTGAGAACGGGATGCCGCGCAGACCGAACTCGATCGCCAAAGCCTTCTGATAGAGCGGTTCATCTAATCCGGGACCAAAGTGTCGGTGAACCTCGATTGCCGCACCGATGACCTTCCGAACCCACTCGTCCAACTCCGGGTCAGGTTCGGCGTACGGCGGATCTTCATCCTCATACGGCATGACCCGACTCTCCTTCCTCTCAATCCTCTTCCGGACTTGGCGTTCTTGGCGTCTTGGCGTTCATTTCCGTCCGTTGGTTCAAAAGTATCCCTCCCTTTTCTTCTGCTCCATCGACCCCGCCTCGTCGTGGTCGATCACCCGGCCCTGCCGCTCCGAATTCCGCGCGACCAGCATTTCCTGGATGATCTCCGGAAGCGTCGTCGCGTCGCTCTCGATCGCCCCGGTCAGCGGGTAGCAGCCGAGCGTGCGGAAGCGGACGCGTTTCATCTCCGGCTTCTCGCCGGGTTGCAGGCGCATCCGCTCGTCGTCGACCATGAGCATCACGCCGTCGCGCGTCACCACGGGCCGTTCGGCCGCGTAATAGAGCGGGACGATCGGGATGTTCTCGAGGTGGATGTACTGCCAGACGTCGAGTTCGGTCCAGTTCGATAGCGGGAAGACGCGGATGCTCTCGCCCTTGTTGACCTTGCCGTTGTACAAATTCCAGAGCTCGGGCCGCTGGTTTTTCGGGTCCCACTGGTGCCTGGCGTCGCGGAAGCTGTAGACGCGCTCCTTGGCCCGGCTCTTCTCCTCGTCGCGCCGGGCCCCGCCGAACGCGGCGTCGAACTTGAACTTGTCCAGCGCCTGCTTCAGCCCCTCGGTCTTCATCGTCGTCGTGTACTTGTTGCTCCCCCAGTCGAACGGGTTCGCGCCCGCCGCCAGCCCGTCTTGGTTGATGTACTCGATCAACTCCAGGTTGTTCTCGCGGCAGAACGCGTCGCGAAACTCGATCATCTGCCGGAATTTCCACGTCGTGTTGACGTGCATCAGCGGGAACGGCAGCCGCCCGGGCGCGAAGGCCTTTTGCGCCAGCCGGACCATCACGGCCGAGTCCTTCCCGACCGAGTAGAGCATGACCGGGTTCTGAAACTCGGCCGCCACCTCGCGGATGATGTGGATGCTCTCGGCCTCGAGCTGCTTGAGATGGGTCAGGCTGTAACTGTTCATAATCGCGACAATACGACCACTGCCCCCGTGATCAGCCGCTCGATTTCCGAGCTTTCCAGTCTAAGACTAGGGGATCGCCGCGCTCGATTCAAGCCGCCCCATCCGGCGGCGTTTACTCGGGCTTTTCCGGCGGGGTTTGCTGTTCCTGGCGGCGGCGATAGACGGTGAGCAGGATCACGACGACCATTCCGGCGACGATGAACGTCTGGAACAGCCACGCCGCGTTACCGGGCTGGCCGCTCGTGGCCGCGGGCAGTTCGACCAACGGCGTGCGGGCGGCCCCGTCGAACCCGAACCGCTGCTCGAACAGTTTCGGGTCGCGGGCGACGACCAGCCGGAACTCCTCGCCCGCCGAGGTGAACGCGCGCACGTCGCCGGCGGTGGACGCGGCCTTGAGCGCCTTGGGGTCGGACCACTTCTGCCCGTCGGCGCGGGTGACCACCCACATCTCTCCGGACGGGGCCGAGACCCACAGCGCGACCGCATTGGGCACCTGCGCGAGCGAGAACGCGCTGCCGGGCGCGACCGGGATCGCGCCGGTGTCGTCCCACTGGCCACCGGTCCAGACGAACGTCTGAAGACGAGCGGGGTCGGCGGACCGGACGACCAGCACCGGCTTTTCGCCGAGCGCGCCCAGCGCCAGCGGGGCCGCCGACCGCGGCGGCAGGTCGGCCACGGCGCGCCACTGGCTGCGCTCGTACCTGAACAGGACGGGGCTCGGGGCGGTCGTCGGCGCGGCGGACCGGGTCGCGGGGCGCGTCGCGCCGCCGGGCGGGTTCGCCGGGCGCGTGACGGGCGGGGGCGACGGCGCGGGGGCGGCCGGGTCGGCGTCCTCGTCGTCGAGCGCGCCGGCGCGGCCGCCCTCGTAATCGCGGATCGCGTACAGCGCGCCGGGGGCCCGGGCGAACGCCAGCGTCGGCCCGATGCCCGGGATCGTCAGCCCGGTCGACATCGTCGTGTTCAGCCGGCGCCAGGCGCCGTCCTCGAGCAGGACGACGGCGTCGCCCTGCAGGTTGGACAGCCCGAGGATCGGCGCGCCGATCGTCGTCACCTCGCGCCACTGATCGCCGGGCAACTTCTGCTCGCGGACGACCGTCTGCTGGACGGTCCGCCCCGACTCGTTCCGGGTCTCGACCCGGGCGATCCAGAACCGGTCGGCCGTGCCGTGGGCGAACAGCGTGCGCGGCGCGGCGGGCGCCGGCCGGGACGCCGGCTGCGACGCCGGGGCCGGCGCGGTCGCCGGGTTCGTCGCGGGTTGCGCCCCGGCGATCACCGGGAGCTGCGCGAGGAAGACGAGCGCCGCGCACCAATTCGCGGGCTCGGGAACGCGAGTGCTGTGCGGGGCGGTCTTGGGCATGCGCGCGGTCGGTAGGTGGGCGGGCGGGCGGGTCATCGGATCTCGATCCGCTTCTCGACCCCCGGGTCGGTCGGCAGGGTGAACGTGTTGTCGTTGGGGAATACGATCTTCCCCGGCTTGTGCGACGGTTTGACGGTCGTCAGCGTGAACGTCATCTGGCTCTTGTTCTCGGGGAAGTACAGGTCGTACCGCCCGGGCATCCACGCGTCGGTCCCCTCGATCTGCTTATATCGCGTCGGGTCCGTATACGCGCGGAGGACGATCCGGCCGTTCTCGTCGAACAGGAGCGTAACCCGGGGCCGCAGCGTCTTGCGGTCGTACCAGACCTCCTTGAGCACCGCCCACCGCGCCGGGTCCTGAACCGGCGCGTTCCACGTGATCATGTACGCGTCCTCGTCGTTGTTGAACCGCAGGACGGGCACGGGGGCGCGCGTGAAATCCGTGTCGATCTCGTGCACGCCCAGCACTTCCCCCAACAGGTCCGGCCGGATCGGCATGCCCGACCGCCCGGCCGACGTGCCGGTGAAGTTCTCGCGCCGCCCCCACCACTGCGTGCTGACCTCGGCCGGGAACGCGGTGAACCAGAACGTCTCGGCGTTCGCACCCACGTCGAAGAAGTCGATCACCCCGCGCGCCTTCAGCAGCAAATCGCCCGGCTTGCGGAACTGCAGCGTCCCGGACCCGGAGAACGCGTGAGACTTGCCCTTGGCGTCGACAATCATCGCCTCAAAGTCGTGCTGTGCCCAGACCGTGCGGATCTTGCCGTTGTTCGCGTTGATCTTCTGGACGACGGCGACCAGCGGCTCGGTCGGGCCGTCGTACGGCGGTCGCCCCTGCGGGACCGGCCGACACCCGGCGGCCACGATCAGAAGCAGGATGGGGGGGATGAGCTTCATGCGGGTGAAGTGCAAATGCGTCGGTCGGCGTTCAGACACCAGGTCGGCATTCCGGTCTTGGGCAACCCGCGCCGTTCCCGTCTCACAGTTCCTCGTTCAAAATCTCCCCGAGTTGCGCCCCGACCTCGGCGATCTGCGAGTCGTTCAGCTTCGGGTTCAGCAAATCGAGACGGGCGTCCTTGCCGCGGAAGCGGACGGCCCAGATTTCCGCGCCGTCCTCCTGGCGGCTGGCCTCGTACACGATCAGCCGCTTGCGCATCAGGATCAGGCCCAGGACGAACCGGAAATTGAGCTTGGCCGGCTCGGTCGCCTCGGACAGCCGTTCGAACAAGTCGCACAGCACCTGGTCGTCGACGAACAGCTTCTTCTTCTGCTCGTGCCGCGGCATCACGGTCCGCCAGAACCCGACCAGGTCCGCCTTGTCGAAGTTCGGCCAATCGCTGACGCACACGTCGAGCCGCTCGAACCCGATTTGCGTCTCGCGCAGCGCCGCCATCAGCGGCTGGCCCGGCTCGATCTGCACGCTGCACACGACGCACTGCCCGCGGGCGCGGGCGACCTCGTACCCCGAACTTCCCTGGGCGGGCGAGGCGGCGGCGGCTTTACTCGGCGCGGGTTCGGACACGGCGGAGACCTCCGTTTACTCCAGCGTGAAAGGATTAACCGGGCGGTCGGGGTTTGTCACGAAGGGGGCGGAGGACATGGTCACCGGAGGTGACCATGCCGCTCACTTGAGGAGGTCGGGCTTCGCCGGCGCCGCCATTGGCATCGGCTTCACCTCCACCGGCCCGAGCTTCTCGAGCTTGGCCTTCACGTCCTTCGCCGGCGCCACCACGACGATCGACATCTTGTTCGTGTCGACGTGCTGCTTCATGACCTGCTGTACCTGCTCGGCCGTCACGGTCGACAGCATCGACGGGTACGTGTCCCAGTAATCTTCCGGGAACCCGTTGAGCAGCGCCGTCAGCCGGCGGGCGGCCTGCCGGTCGACGGTCTGCATCGACATGACCAGTGACCCCGCGACGCGCAGCCGGGCCTCTTTGAGCTCCTCCGCCGTCACCGGCGCCTTGCCGCTCGCCATGTCCTCGAACACCTGGAACATCGCCTCGATCGCCTGGTCGGCCGCCTCGATCTTCGTATCCGTGTCGCCGACGAACGCCCCCGCCTGCCGGCCGGGCGAGAAGATGCCGTGCGCCGCGTACGCCAGCCCCTTGGCCGCCCGCACCGACGCCATCACGCGCGACTCGATCCCGCCCGACAAGATCTGGTTCGCCAACGACCCCGCGTACCGCTGCTCGCTCTGCACGGTGAACGCCCGCACGCCCGCACGGACCGCCGCCTGCTTGGCGTCCGGGTGATCGATCAGAACGATCTTCCGCTTATCCGCCGCGGGCGGCAGCTCGTACTTGGGAGCGGGCGCGAGCGCCAGGTCCGACTTCGCCTCGCCCCATCCCGCCAGCAACTGCTCGGCGAGCTTCTTCCCGGTTTCGGGCGTCACGTCGCCGGACAAAATGACGATCGCGTCCGCCGGCCGGTAGATCTTACCGAAATACTCCTTCACGTCCGCCAGCGTGATCGCGTTGAGCGACTGCGGCGTCGTCTTCCGCCCGAGCGGCGTGTCGCCGTACAGCATCGCGCCCAGCTCGCGCTCGGCGACCGTCGTCGGGCTCGCCAGCGACGCCGTCAAATTCGACTGCGCCTGCTGCTTGAGGTTGGCGAACTCCTTCTCGTCGAAGTTCGGCTTAGTCAGGACGAGCGTGGACAGCTTCACGGCCTCGGCCAACTGGTCCGCCGGCGCCGTCGCGGTCAGTTCCGTGTAATCGCCCTCGTCGTCCACGTCGATCGAAATGCCCAGCGAATCGAGTCGCGTGTTGAGCTGCTCGAACGTCATCCCGCCCGCGCCGCGGCGGACCATCTCGCTCGTCAGCGACCCGAGACCCGTCTTGTCCGCCGGCTCGTTGTGCGACCCGCGGCGGAGCGCGACGACCGCGCTGGCGAGCGGCAGGCGGTTGTCCGGGATCACGATCACCTGGGCCTTGCCGCCCGCGACCGGGACGTCGAAGGACGTCCCCTTGGCGAACTTCGCGGCCGTGACGGCCTCGCGGATCGGCGGCTTGGTCGGGTAGTCCTTCGGGAACTCGAACACCCGCGCCTTCACCGGCTCGGTCGACGGGACGACCGGCGCCTTGGCCGTCTCCGCCGCCTGCGCCATCGCCTTGCGCGCCAGCTGCCCGGTCGGGTCCGGCACCATTTGCATGACCGTCAGCCGATTGGGCGCGAGGTACGTCGCGGCGGCCTTCTTCAGATCGTCAGCCGTCATCGCCGCCACCTTTTCCAGCTCCGAGTTCGCCCGCGCCGGGTCGCCGCCGAACATCCACTCCTCGCCCACGTTCCGGGCGATCTGCTCGGCCGTCTTTCGCTGCTGGATCACGCCCTGGCGGTACTGGGTCTTGGCCTTGGCCAGCTCGTCCGGGGTCACGCCCTTCTCGATCAGCAGCGCGGTTTCCTCGCGCAGCGCCTTTTCGACGTCGGCCGGGTTCTTGCCGCGGAGCGTGATGCCCATCGCCCCGAAGAACCCGCCGTCCTCGAGCGGCTGGTGGAGCGACTGCGCCTGTGCCGCCAGCGGGCTGTCGGACGCGACGAGCCTGCGGTACAGCCGCGACGACGGCCCGCCGCCCAAAATCTCGCCGAGCAGCGCCAACGCATATTGATCGTCATTGGCCCACCCGCTGATCCGCGCCCCGACCACGACCGCCGACAGCGGCACGCTCGCCGGCACCGTCGCGCTGCGTCCCTCGGTCTGTTCCGGCTCCTTCGGCGCCAGGCGCGGGGGCTTCTCGCCCTTGGGGATCCACGCGAAGTACCGCTGCACCCACTCCTTGGTCTTCGGGACGTCGATGTCCCCCGACACGAGCAGGATCGCGTTGTTCGGGACGTAGTACGTGTTGAAGAAGTCCTGCAGCTCCGCCGTCTTCGCCTGGGCGAGCTGCTCCATGTTCCCGATCGGCGTCCACCGGTACGAGTGCTGCGTGAACAGCCGCTTCACGTACTCCTCGAACAAGTTGCCGAAGGGCTGGTTCATCCGCATCCGCCATTCCTCGGCCACCACCTTCCGCTCGGTCTGGAAGATCGCGTCCGACACCTTGAACGACGCCATCCGGTCGGCCTCGAGCCACAGCGCCATTTCCGTGTGTTCGCTGGGAACGGTATTGACGTAGGTCGTCTGGTCGAAGCTGGTGAACGCGTTGGAGATCCCGCCGACCATGTTGATCAGCTTCATGTGCTGCTCCGGGGCGACGTGGGCCGACCCGCGGAACATCATGTGCTCGAACATGTGCGCGAACCCCTGCCGGTCCGGCCGCTCGTCCTTCGACCCCACGTGGTACATCACCCGCACGTGCACGACCGGCGCCTGCCGCAGCGGCAGGTACACGACGCGCAGCCCGTTCGGCAGCGTGTCCGTCGTGTACTCGATCGGCGGGAGCGAGGCCGCCGGCGCGACGGGTTGTGCGTCGGACGCGGGCGCGAGCAAGATCAAAAGCGCGACGAGCGAGGCGATAGCGCGGGTCATGCGGGGGATTGTCCGAGCGAGCCGGCGCACGGTCAACCCACGCAATTCCGGTCCCGCTGGTCTTCCCGCGAGCGCCTTCCCACTCGCGCGCCCCGTCCTCGAAGGAGAAGGCTGTAGTTAGCGGTCGCACCGAAGGTGCACGTGGACTGCTCGAACGACGGGCGGCATTCGAGGCGCGGTCGCGCGACCGGTGGGCAGAGCCCACCCTACTTGATGACCACGTACGGCGCGAGTTCCGGCACCGCCTTGATGAGCTCCTCCGCCACGACCCGCCCGAACAACTCGGCCCCCTTCGGCGACACGTGCGTCAGGTCCGGCTTGTCCGTCGGCGGCGTCCGGTCCTTCGGCTTGGCCACGTAATTCAGCGCCACGCTCGCCCTGGGCCCGATCTTGTCCAGTTCGGCGATGCTCCGCGCGTGCAAATCGATCACCGGCACCTTCTTCTCCGCCGCGATCGCCTTGGCCGCGTCGGCATACTCGAACAGATTCGACGCGACCTTGTCGCCCTTGAACAGCCGCCGGGTGAGCGACGTGACGATCACCGGCCGAGCCCCCGCCGCCCGCGCCTCGTCGATCAGCCGCGCCATCCACTCCCGGTACGCCAACAGCGGCGGCGTGTCTCCGATCCCTCGCGCCTTCTGATCGTTATGCCCGAACTGGATCAGCACATAGTCCGGCTTGTCCGCCAGCGCCTTCGCCCACCACCCCTCCTTCACGAACGACCACGACGACCGCCCACCCTTCGCCCAGTTGACGACCTCGGCCTCCTTGGAGACCAGCGGCGCGAACCCCGGCCCCCACCCGCCGTTCGGGGCGACGGTCGAATCGCCCACGAGGACGATCCGCACCTTCACGCCCTCGGCCCGCGCCGCGGGCGGCGCGGTCGTTGGCTCGGCGGCATGGGCGCGGGCGGTGGCGAGCGCGAAAAGCAGCAGCAACACCGAAGGGACGTGGCGCATGGTGTGCCAATGTACTTGGCGGCACCGGCGCGCGTCGAGCGGGACGACCTGCCCACGCCAGACCGCGCGTCATAAAGCCCACGGGACTCGTACAGCGGGCGGTACGACGAACGACCGGATTACTTCTTCTCCGACTGAGCCGCCGCGGGCGCCTCCGTCGCCGCCGGCTCGACCGTGATCGGGCGGACGACGACGTACACGTCCACCAGGTCGTCGGCCGTCTCGCGCGACAGTGGGTCGGGAATCAGGGCGGCCCGGGTCCCCTTGCCACGGCTCGCCGTCGCATCGCGCGCCCCGCTTCCGGTGGCATTGGCGGCGTCCGTACCGGCCGGCGCATCCGCCGCGGCCGGCGCCTTGGGCGCGTCGTCGGTCCCGGCCGCCGGGGCAGGCGACGTATTAGTCGGGGCCGGCACGGCCGGGGGAGTGGGTGCCGCGGCGGTCGCCCCGCGGAGCGCGTCGGGCCGCGGGGATCCCGCCGTCATCCGGCGGCGCTGGTCGTCGTTCTTCAGTTCCTCGGCCACATTCAGCTTCTCCGACTCCGCCGTGCCGTCGGACTGCTTGGCCTTCGACGCCCCGCCCTCGGCCGGCGCCCTTCCGTACGCCTCGGCCGGCGCGCCCAACGCCGCCGCCGACTGCGGCTTGGCTGCCTGCAATTCGCGCGCGTCCGGCTTAAGCGCGACGGCGGCATCGAGGTCGGCGTCCAGCGACTCGACCTGCGTGCGGTACCCCGCCTCCCGCGCCAGCGACTCGCTCAGCTCCACCGCCTGCCGCCGCGGCATCCGCACCCGCAGCACCGGGCCGCCGACCTCCGCACGCTTGTAGTACGAGTCATCCACCGTGCGGTCCGGGTCCGACCTGGCGAGTTCGGTCCCCCGCTTGGCGCCCGCCTCGGTCAGCGCCTTGTCGGCCGCGAGCCCCTCCGGCGCGACCCAATCGGTGCCCGCGGTCTTCGCCGCGTCGGCCTGCGCGACCGCGGCCGGGGCGGCGGGCACGCGCGTATCGGGCCGGGCGGCGGCGGCGGTGACGACGCGGCGGTCCGGCGAATCGACGCCGTTATCGTGCCCGTTCGTCTGAGCGCCCTGGTTGGCGCTCGCCGCGCCCGTGGGCCCTGCCGAGGCGCCGGCGTAACCCCCGGCGCCGCCCCCGGTCTGAGCCGGCGCCGACCTGGCAATCGGTGCCGCGCGTACGGCGACGGCCTCGGGCTTAGCGGGCGCCGATCGCCCCCCGTCCGACCGCCCCGCCTGCGGTTCGGTGCGCGCCTCGTCGAATTTCTGGTTCACCGTGCCCCCTCGCACCGCCCCGCCGTTCCCGGCCGGCTTGTCCATCGCCGCGGCAAGTGGGCCCGCAACATCGCCCAGCGGCTTGCTCGTTCCACCGACCTGCGCCGACTCGCCACCCAACCCCGACGCCGACCCCGACCCCGACACGCCCCCGCCGAACGCCGACGCGTCGGCAGGCCCCCCCGCGCCGACGATTGTCGCGCGCTCCGCCAGCCGATCGACCACCACCGGCTCGATGTGATTCGCCTTGAAGTACGCGGTCAACCGTTCGTTCGCCGCCCCGGTGTCGGCCGCGGACACGTACAGGAACATGGCCCGCCCGCGCGACGCCGTCCCGGCGCGCTCGCCCGCCGCGTCGCGGGCCAGTGACTTCCGCAGCGCCTCGATGTCCCGCCCGGCCACGAGGTTCGCATTCGCCAGCACGTCCGGGGCGAGCGCGGGCTGCTTCGCGGCCTCCGCGAGGTTCGCGCCCGCCACGCCACCGGCCGCGAGGTTGCCTTGTCGCATTGCGGCTTCGCCGTCGGCCAGACGCGCCGCCGCGTCGCCGCCGCTGGTCCCGCCGAACAACCCGCCCTTGCGCAGCTCGCGCCCGGCGTTACGATCGGCGTCGGCCATTTCCTTCTTGACGCCGTCCTTATCCGCGAATTTCGCGTCCTTCGCCCGCTTGTCCGCCCCCGGTTCGTTGACCGCCAAGTTGTTCGCCTGCGGCCCCGCGGGCGGCAGCACGTAATAAACCACGATCCCCAAACTCAGCGCCAGGAGCGCGACCGCCGCCACCGCCGCGATCTGCGGCCAGCGGTGAATCCGCCCCGCGACCGCCGGCGAACTCTCCGTCTCCCCGTCCAGAAGGGCCGACCGCTCCAGGTGACCGGTCAGCGCCTCGTTCATGTCCGCCGGCGCCGTCGCGCGGGGGAGCGTGCGCACCAGGTCGCGGTGGCCCATCAGCTCGGCGATCAGCGCGCGGTGCTGGGGGTGGGCGTCGAGGTGCCGCTCGATCTCGGCCCGCTCGGTGTCGCTCAGATCGCCGTCGACGTACGCGGCGAGCTGGGCCTCGATGATTTCCTTGCTGCTGTCCATCGCTGTTCTCATCGGCTTAGACGCCCGACCGTCCCGACCGGTTCGCGGGCACTGCGCCCGAAATCCGGCTCGAACACGACCGGCCGATACGCCGACGCTTCCCGGTTAACACCTCGTCGCCCGTCCCGTCAACTCCCGCCGCGCGCCGTGCGCGGGGAATGAGCCGGGTGGGTTGCCCGCCGGGTCCACCGCCCCCCTACCAGAGATAGGAGAGGCAAGGTCAGCGCCGCGGCGACTCGGCCGACCCGGCGGGGCCGTTGGGCCGCTGGCCCTTGGCGCCCTTCGGGGCCTGCTTCTTCGCCTTGGCCGCGGCCGGCGTGCCCGTGACGGGCGGCGTCGCGCCCGCCTGCGCCTGCGGCTCCTGGACCGGTGACGGCCCGCCAGCCTTGGCGTCGGACAGGTATGCCCGCAGCTCGTCCCGCAGCGCCAACCGCGCCCGGAACAGGCGGCTCTTCAGCGTCCCCAGCGGAAGGCCCAGTACGTCGGCCATCTGCTGGTAATCGAATCCCTCGACGTCGCGCATCACCAATACGGCCCGATACTCGGCGTCGAGTCGGCCCAGGGCGGCGAGCACCTGCGCGTGCTCCTCGCGCCGCTCGAGGGCCTGTGGCGGGCGGTCGGCCGTGTCCCGCGCCAGGCGGTCCGCAAGGCTCGAGGCCTGGTCGTCGCCCGACGACGAATCGTGCCGCCCGCCGGCACCATTCCGGCCCGGCGAGTCGAGCGAGAACACGCGGTGCCGCTGCACCTTCCGCAGGTGGCTGATCGCCAGGTTCATCCCGATGCGGAACAGCCAGGTGTACGGCCCGGCGTCGCCGCGGAAGCTGTCGAGCTTGGTCAAGCCGCGCGTGAACGCTTCCTGGGTGAGCTCGCGCGCCTCCTCGACGTCGCCGACCGTCCGGACGATCGCGTTGTACAGCCGGTCCTGGTACGCCAGGACCAACTGCCCGTACGCCGACCGGTCACCGTCCTGGGCCTTGCGGAGCCAGTCGAGCTCGCGCCGCGCCACCAGGTTGATTGGACCCGGTTGCTCGGCGCTCGCCTCGACGTTTGCTCCGCTCAGCCTCGACATGGGTTTGGACGCGGGCAGGGTGTGGAAGTTCCGCGAAATTTGAGTCTGCGCCTGCATGGGGCTCCCCGGCCCCAAATTGGGGCGCGTTTCCCGGTATTTCCGGGGCGAATCTAGCCTTCCGTAGCCGATTCCAGGGGCCGATAACCCGCGACGCGCCATCATGCCAGTGCGCCCGGCGCGAGTCAAACGCGGTCCGGCCCGAAGATGGAATCCCGTTCCTATAAGACGACCGAGCGGCGAATTCCTTAACTCGACGGCCCCGACCAGAGCCTTACGCGTCATCCGGCCCCGTCCGATTCCGGCGGGACAGGCGTAAGTTCAAAGACACGCGCGGGCCGCCATCGGGTTGCATCCATGGCTCGACGTTCCGACACCGAGCCGCGAAATAGATGCGCACCCCGCCCGCCCATTTCAGTAAACCGCGAGTAACAAAGGTTCACGCCGGACCGAAAGACGGCGGAGGCGCGATTTCGCTAACCGCGTCCCCATCTGTCATTCCGAGGTACTCCGAGGAATCTGGCCACGAACGTAAGGGCCCGTTCGACGCTGGCCTTCCGGATTCGATTGCCGGCCGCCAACGTCGTTCGGGCCTCGCCGTTCGGGCCAGATCCCTCGTTCCTCGGGATGACAGTCCGGACGCGCCTGCGCGATTCAACGCCGCGCTGATTCGTCATTCGTACTTCGTCATTATTTCGAGCTTCGGGTTTCGTCCTTCGGCATTCCCAACGTCATCCTTTCACGCCGAAACTCGTGAAACCTCCCCCCGCTTGTTCCCGCCTCACCCCACCTCTACCATCCGCGCACTATGCCCACGTCCACCTTCCGCGAGTTCGTCGCCCACCTCGACCGCACCGGCGAGCTCGCGCGCGTGAAGGCGAAGGTTTCGCCGGCACTCGAGATTGCCGAGATCGCCGACCGCATGTCGAAGAGCCCCGCGCCGCACGGCCACAAGGAGCTGGACCGCAACCCCGCCGCCAAACTCGGCGGCAAAGCCCTGCTCTTCGAAAACATCGAGGGCTCCGACATCCCCGTCGCGATCAACACCTTCGGCTCGTATTGGCGGATCAACCAGGCGCTGGGCACCGACAACCTCGAAGCCCTCGCCGAGCGGGTGCAGCAACTCGTCAAGCCCGAGATCCCGAGCACGTTCTTCCAGAAGCTCAAGAAGCTCCCCGATTTGATCAAGATGGCCGGCTTCCCGCCGCGGGTCACCAAGACCGGCATCTGCCAGCAGGTGGTGCTCGAGGGCGACGCCGCCGACCTGACGCGCCTGCCGATCATCCAGTGCTGGCCGCTCGACGGCGATCTGCGCTCGGGGCAAGTGTTCGACGAGGCCGCCGCCCAGCGTGCCGCCGACACGCAAACCGGCACCGGCCGCTACATCACGCTCGCCGGTATCTACACAAAAAATCCCAACGACGGCTCGCGCAACGTCGGCATGTACCGCGTGCAGGTGCACGGCCCCAAGCTCGCATCCATGCACTGGCACATGCACCACGACGGCGCGCGCCACTTCCGCATGTACCAGAAGCGCGGGGAGCCGATGCCGCTGGCGATCGTGCTGGGCGGGGAGTCCGTCCTGCCGTACGCGGCGACCGCCCCCCTGCCGCCGGGGGTGGAGGAGTTGCTGTTCGCCGGGTTCCTCAACAACCACGGCATCGAGCTCGTGCAGTGCAAGACGATCGACATGCAGGTCCCCGCCAACGCCGAGATCGTCATCGAGGGGCTGGTCGACCCGACCGGAAAACTCCTCGAAGGCCCGTTCGGCGACCACACGGGGTTCTACTCGCTGGCCGACTGGTACCCC
This sequence comes from Tepidisphaeraceae bacterium, assembly GCA_035627895.1. Lineage (GTDB taxonomy): Bacteria > Planctomycetota > Phycisphaerae > Tepidisphaerales > Tepidisphaeraceae > DASPKW01. The sequence continues at coordinate 13,259 of DASPKW010000317.1, forward strand.
GCCTTCCACGTCACCGCGATTACCCACCGCCGCGACCCGATTTACCCCACCACGATAGTCGGCAAGCCGCCGATGGAAGACTACTTCCTCGGCAAGGCGACCGAGCGAATCTTCCTGCCGCTCTTGAAGATGCTGATCCCCGACATCGTCGACTACTCGCTGCCGATCTCCGGCGTGTTCCACAACTGCGCGTTCGTCAAGATCCGCAAGGAGTACCCCTTCCAGGCCCGCCGCGTCATGCACGCGATCTGGGGCGCCGGCCAGATGGCGTTCACCAAGTTCATCGTCGTCGTCGACGAACACGTCAACGTCCACGACGAGCAGGACGTCATGTTCCACCTCTACGCCAACTGCGACCCGGCCAGGGACACTGAAGTCGTCCACGGCCCCGTCGACATCCTCGACCACGCCTCGCCCGACCTCGGCGCCGGCAGCAAAATGGGCTTCGACGCGACGGTGAAGCTGCCGGCCGAGGGAAAGGTTCGGACGTGGCCAAAGGAACTCGCGATGGACGAGAAGACCAAGGCACTGGTGAGCAAGCGGTGGAAGGAGTACGGGTTCGAGTGAGAGTGGCTCGACATTCCGGTGTTGAACGACTGACTGCCCTGAACAGGCACGCTTGTCCCCCAACGCCCCGATCCGCCAATATGAGGTGAACGTCGTGCCCGTCCGTGTCCCGACCGAGTGGTACCCATGATCCTTCGCACCCTCGCCATCCTCCTCCTCACGGCACCCACCCTCCTTGCCGCCGACAAGCCGGCGGAGAAGCCGGCCGAGAAACCCGAGCCCAACGTCATCAAGGGCCGGGTCGTCGACGCCGCCGGGCAGCCCGTCGCTGGGGCCGTCGTCAACGCCGACCACACGCTCCTCTACAACGCCAACACCCAGGCCCGCACCGCGAAGGACGGCACGTACCGCATCAAGGTCCCGAACGGCGCCTACCGCGTGACCGCCAAGCTCACGCGCGACGTCGGCGAGACGCGCTACGCGTTCGACCTCCACCCCGAGACCCCCGACGACGTCAACGGCGAGGAGGGCGCGATCCGCGACTTCACCTGGCGCCTCTCGGGCCGCCGGCCCGCGCCCAGCGAGGGTCACTACGGCGCATTGGTGGTCGCCTACAACGACCCCGGCGACTTCTCGGTCCTGTGGAGCGACGTCGAGCTCACGCTGACGCCCGAGGGCAAGCTGATCGACGGTTCGGAGGGCAAGCCGGTCGTCGGCAAGCTCGTCGCGACCGGCGACGGGTTCGCCGTCCGCGACGTGCCCGTCGGCACCTACCGGATCACGGCCCGCAGCGCCCCCAAGGGGCAGGCCGCGACCCCCCTGCTCGTCCGCGTCCGCAACACGGGCGAGTTCGCGGCGAGTGTCACTTCCCCGATCCTCGCCCCGCACGGGGGGAATCTCGCGATTCACAAGCTCGAGATCGAATACAAGAAGCCGTGAACCTCGCGCGTTCGGAGTTCAAACGTAGGGCACGCTTCAGCGTGCGGAACGAACACCGACAAGCGCCACAGCGCGCGCGGCGCCTACTTCGCGCTAACGCGCACGTATACCGGCGTCCCCGACAACATCACCTCCACCGCCTCCCCGTTCGTTGCGAAGGCCATGCTAGGTGGTGCCCCTTCCTCCAGCGGCATGACCTCTACCGATGTGACCCGCCTCCCGATCGGCAGCTCCGTGGACTTCTCCTTGCCGTCCGCCGTGGCCGTCCACGCGACGTAGATGCGATCGCCGCCGTTGTTCGTGAACTCGTAGCAGTGCGCGCCGCCGACCTCCTTCAATACGGCCCGCGTGAAGCGGTAGTCGCCCAGCGTTTTGTACAGGTGGGCGACCGCGTAGTACGACGGCTTGGGCTTGAAGTCGCGGGTGATGCCGGACGACGCGTGCAGTTTCGCCTCGTCCTTGTCGTTGAAGAAATAGAGGTACGCGCGGTCGATCGGCATCGCGGAGAAGAGCAGGAATGAGCGGACGATCCACTGGGCCTGCTGCTCGTCGGTGACGCCCTCCCACTTCTTGAATTCGGTCTTGGGGTCGGGCTTTTTGGTCGTCGCGTCGTAGCCGAACTCGGTCAGCCAGACTTCCTTGCCCTTGGCGTGCTCGTCGCGCCACTTGGCGAGGTCCTCGATCAACTTGAGGTACGGGATCGACGGGTCTTCCGGGTGCGACCGCCGCCAGGTCGGCCAGCCTTCCTTCATGGCGTAGCTGTGGATGTTGAGGACGTCGTACAGGTCGGTCAGGCCCTCGACGGCGGACATCGGCTTGCTCCACTTGTCGGGCTTGCCGGTCTGCACAGCACACGTCACGACCTTCATCTTCGGGTCGCCCGCGCGGATACCCTTGGCCATGTTCTCGAAGATCGTGCGGTACTGCTCGACGGAGTAGTTGGCGGGCTCGTTGCCGATCTCGACGGCGGTGACCCACGGCTGTTTGCCGGACGGACCGAAGTAGCGGGCGAAGGATTCGCCGTAGGCGCGGGCGTCCTTGGCGGGGTCCTTCCAGGCGTCGGGCTTGAGGTTGTCGAACATGACGCACGCGTCGACCTCGTAGCCGGCCTTGGTCCATTGGCCGTAGAGCTTGGACCAGTCGACGCGGTTGGCGGCGAACGGGAAGGCGGTCGGGCGGGAGGTGTCCTTGCCGGTGTCCCAGTCGAGCGGGTGGTAGTCGCGGAGGTGGCGGCAGACGGGCTTGTACAGGTCGGGCTTGAACTGGACGGTGTGGACGTTGAGGCCCATCAGGTCGCGCATGAGCGGGCGGTCGGCGGCGTGGGTGGGGGCGGCGAGCGCGAGGACGAGGAGGAGGAGCGGGATGCGCATGTGTACCACTCTACAGGGTGTCGACCGGGGCGGCGACTTGCGTAGCGAGCAGCTTCCGCGCGTCAGCAACGCGTTGCGTTGCAGCTAACTTCGGTGCATCAGCAGCCACTCCCCGACCAAAAACGACGCGAGGTTCGCGAGCGTGATCGCGATCCAGTCCTGGAGCTTGTGGCGGGTCGGCGCGCCGGGGTGGAACGCGGCTGAGAAGATGGCGCACTCGGCGAGGGGGGCGAAGGCTTCGGCGACGGCGAGGTAGGCCCAGCGGGGGGAGTCTTGGAAGACGAGCGGGAGGACGAGGACGACGACGGGGTAGGTGCAGGCGGTGAGCCAGAGGCCGGCGAGGAGGCGGCGGGGGATGGGATGGGCCGCGGACAGGGCGAGGAGGAGGATGGGCGCCTCGATGGCGACGGTGAGGAGGTACTGGGGGAGGAGGAAGGACCAGAGGTCGGCGGGGTTCATGGTCAGAACGTCCGCAACAGGAACGGGACCTCGGCGAGGACGTGGGCGATGGCCACCGTGAAGTACAAGTCTCGCGTTAGCGGGTAATCGGCGAGGAAGCCGCCCCAGAGGGTGAGGACGGTGAGGGCGCCGAGGGCGAGGGCGGCGACGACGGTGAGGCGCCAGGCGCGGGAGCGGCGGACGAGGGGGGCGGTGCCGAGGCGCCAGGGGGCGGTGCGGGTGGCGATGAGGGGGATGGCGACGACCCACACGCCGTAGTGAAGCATTTCGAGGAAGGTGTGGGTCGCGACGAGGGCGTGGGCGGAGACGCCGGTGAGCAGGTCGGAGCCGGCGTGGCGGGTGATGCGCATGGAGAGCATGTCCTGGCCGGCGAGGGCGGGGGCGTCGTGGAGGCGCCACCAGATCAGGGCGATGAGGACGGGGATGAGGGCGAGGCAGGCGCGGTAGGCGGTGCGCCAGGCGGGCCTGCGGCGGCCGAGCTCGCGGTCGAGGAACCAGAGGGCGACGAGCGGGTGGGTGTAGACGAGCGCGACCTCCCACGCGTGCGGCGCGGCCCAGACGCCGGCGACGAGGAGGAGGGCGGCGGGGAAGGCCCAGGCGGCGGCGGGGTGGTTGTCGGATTCCCGGCGGAGCGAGAAGTGCCTTCGGACGAGTGCGGCGATCCAGAGGACGAGTGCGGAGTTCCAGGAGGCGGATGCGTAGGCCCAGGCGCGATCGTCCCAGGCGAAGTGGCGGCCGAGGACGGGCATGGCGAGGAAGGCGGCGGTGAGGGCGAGGACGCCGCCGATGCCGGCGAGGAAGAAGCCGCGCATGGGGCCCCAATGGGCGGGCATGCGGGTGAGGAAGTAGCGGAACTCGAGGTAGTTGTGGGGGCCGGCGAAAAGGAAGACGGTGACGATGGAGAAGCCGAGGGGGACGAGGCCTGCGAGGGCGGCGGCGGCGAGGGCGATGGTGAGGCAGGCGGCGACGAAGAGCGGGGTGCGGGCGGCGGCGGCGCGCGAGGGTGCGCGCCCGGATTCGAGTTGCGTGAGGATGGAGGTGTCGATCGTGGACATGGGGGCGCTGGGCACGAGTCGAGCGCGTTTTGTTTCACCGCGCAACCCACGGAACAAGTTCCGTGGGCTTTCGGATGCGTCTTCGCGATCCAACGACCGATTACTTCTTCGGGGTGATCTTGGAGAGCTGGTCGGCGGTGAGGGTCAGTTCCATTTCCCCCCCGTCGGCGAGTTCGATGATGACGGGGAAGGCGCCGGCGACGGGGGCGGGCTTGGCGGGCTCGATGACGCGGTTGCGGGGCGCGGGGGCGTTGGCCCAGACGACGGAGGCGGTGGCGATGGCGACGCCGGCGGTGAGGACGAGGGCGAGGGCGGGGCCGGACGGTCGGCGGCGGGAGACGAGGCGGAGGCCGCCGAGGGTGACGGCGGCGGCGAGGGCGGTGCCGATGACGATGGTGGGGAGGGCGTCGGAGCGCGGGGCCGGGGCGGCGGCGGCGTTGGGGGCGCCCGCCGCGCCGAGCATGGCGCGGGGGATGCGGAGGCGAACGACGTTGTCCTTGGCGTCGGTGACGCGGACCTGGACGGCCTGGGGGGCGGCGGCGACGGGCTCGCGCGGGGGGCCGGGCGGGCGGGTGCGCGGGCCGGGGCCGGGGATGTCGGCGAGGGCGGCGAGCGAGACGAGGGAGAGGGCGAGGGCGGCGACGAGTTGGGTGGTGCGGGTCATGCGAAGTCCTCGTGAGGTTGGGAGTCGCGGGTGAAGTGTGCGGGGGGATGATCGGGTTCACGAATGTGGGCGGACTGGACTGTAACAGGTAGACGGAATTGCGGGAGAAGAGTTGCACGGGGTTGCGGGGTGCGGTGTTTGGAAAATGGCGCGTCGGTACCGCTCGCGGGACACTCGATTTGGTTAAGGTGAGGAGGGGGAACGAGTTGGGTCAGAAATCGCGAGACGGAAAAGCGGGCCAAAGCGGGCATTTTCGGTACTTTTCGGTACTTTTCGGTACCGGGATGTTCCTTTTCGGTACCGGGGGGACGCCTTGCGAGGCGACGGCGATCGCGCGGGTCGGTCGTGCTGTCGAAGAAGGCGCCATCTACCTTACGTGCGGTGTCTCTCGGGCGTGATGTCGATGGCGCACGAGGATTGATTTGGCGGGCTTGGGGCGGGCGAAAGGGCGCGGATTTTTTGGTGGGTGGGTAGCGCGGGGGTGGTCATGCGCGCGCACGGGCTCGACGGTGCGTTCGCGCGGGCGCGTGGTGCGGGTAGACTCAGAGTGTTCCAACGGGAGGTGTGACGATGATTCGAATTCGAGAGATCGTGGACCCGGAGCTCAAGCGGCGGGTCATGGAGAAATTGGGTGAGCAGCGGGGGTTGGCGGCGGTGCCGGAGTGGTTTGAATTGGACGATGCGGATTACGTCGATTTGCTTAACGCGTTGCGCGAGGATGATGGGTTGGAGCGGGTGGAGAATGACCCGCGGATGTGATGGGGTGCGCTTGGGCGTGGCGGGCGAGGTGCGGTGTTGGGCGGGCGACGGTCACGTGCACCTTCGGTGCGACCGCTAGGGCTTCGGGGGCGTGGGGCGCTAACGGTGGGCAGTGCCCACCCTACGGCGGGGTGCGCGAGCGGTGGGCGGAGCCCACCTTACGGGGGCTAAGCGTTCATGGTGGGCAGTGCCCTCCCTATGGCGGCGTGCGGGATCGGTGGGCGGAGCCCACCCTACGGGGGGGCACGGCGGGCGGGTGGGGCGTTAGCGTTCGGTGTCGCGGCGGACGCGCTCCTTCAGGTTGGCGTGGAGGGCGGTGGTGAGGGGGCCGTGGACGGTGGGGAGGGGGCTGTTGTCCCAGTGGGAGACGGTGGCGATCTCGCGGGTGGTGCTGGAGATGAAGAGTTCGTCGGCGGCCTGGGCTTGGTCGAGGGTGAGGGGGCGCTCGACGGTCTTGATGTCGAGGACGGCGGCGGCGGCGAAGATTTCCTCGCGGGTGATGCCGGGGAGGACCTTGGGGCCGACGGGGTGGGTGATCAGGACGCCGTCGATGACGGCGAAGAGGTTGCTGGCGGAGCACTCGGAGACGGTGTTGTCGAGGGGGTCGAGGAAGACGGCCTCGTCTGCGCCGGATTCGACGGCGGCGTTTTTGGCGAGGACGTTGGCGAGGAGGGCGGTGGACTTGATCCAGCAGCGCCGCCAGCGGTCGTCGGGCTGGGTGGAGAGTTTGACGGGCGTGCCTTGGCCGACGGGCGGGATCGGCGGGAGGGGGCGGGCGTAGAAGAGGAGGGTGGGGCGGATCTCGGCGGCGGGCGGGAAGACGTGGTTGCGCGGGGCGACGCCGCGGGTGAGCTGGAGGTAGATCATGCCCTCGCCGACGTCGGACTTGGGGATGAAGGCGAGGATTTCCTGGGCGAGGCGGTCGATGGGCATGGGGAGCGGGATGCCGATGTCGGCGGCGGAGCGGGCGAGGCGGTGGAGGTGGGGCGAGAGCGTGTAGGGGCGGCCGGCGTAGAGGCGGATGACCTCGTAGACGCCGTCGGCGAACTGGAAGCCGCGGTCTTCGATGCCGATGCGGGCGTCGGACATGGGGAGGACGGCGCCGTTGAGCCAGAGGGGGGAGGGCATGTTTCTATTGTCCATTGCCGATTGCCGATTGCCCATTGCCAATTGTCCATTGTCATTGTGAGACGGGACTCGAGCGGCGGCGCGGGAAGACGGCGATCGTGATGAGGAGGAGGAGGACGACGGCGGCGGAGGTGGAGGTGTAGGCGCCGATGCGCCAGGACCAGGGGCGGTAGGTGAACTCGACGGTGAGTGCGCCGCCACGGGCGGTGGTGGTGGGGAGGGGGACGGCGCGGAGGGTGCCGTAGGCGGGGTAGATGGGGACGTCTTTGCCGGTGTTGGAGTCGTTGACGACGGTGGCGGACCAGCCGGGGTGGAAGGCGTCGGCGAGGACGAGCCATCCGCCGGTGGCGCCGGTGACGCGGACGCGGACGGTCTCGGGGCGGTCGTCGTCGGTGGGGCGGCGGGGGCCGACGAACTCGACGGTGACGCGCGGGTTCGGGGTGGTGTTGGTGGCGTTGAGGACGTCGGCGGGGACTTGGCCGTCGAGCAGGACGAGCTGGTTGTAGGGCGCGAGGCCCTTCCACTTTTCGTCGTCGGCGAGACGGTCGAAGACGTCCTGTGCGTCGGGGAGGACCTCGGCCCGGGCGGCGACCCAGGCGCGGGGGCGGAGGGTGGCGGCCTGGTAGAGGTTGGCGTCTTCGCCGGTGTAGACGGGCTTCCACTTGGCGGGGTCGGGGGCGGGCTGGCCCGGCGGGGTCATGAGGTAGGCGAAGTTGAAGAGGGACCAGGCGGGGCGGTCGTAGGTCGTGAGGCGGGAGAGGTAGCCCTGCATTTCGGGGGCGAGGTTGCCGAGGCCGGGGTGGGACCAGAAGTCGAAGTAGCGGCGGGGGGCGAGGGCGTCGTAGGAGCGGAGGTCGTTGAGGGTGTAGGCGGTGGCGAGCTCGGGCATCATGGTGCGGAAGGTGCCGGCGACGCGGGCTTCGGGGAGTTCTTTGAGGCGCGCGATGGCGCCGGGGGGTGCGCCGGCGCCGGGGTAGGTGTGGGCGGGGGAGCCGGGGTTGAAGGGAATGGCGAAGGTGAGGAGGTCTAGGGCGGTGAGGAGGGTGAGGGCCAGGGGGACGAAGTGGGCGCGGGAGAGGAGGAGAGGAGGGGATGAGGCGATGGGGGGATGAGGGGAGACGTCGTCGTTGGCGGGTGGGGGTTCGGCGCGGCGGTGGGCGCGGAGGAGGATCAGGCCCGCCATGGCCAGGAGGGTGGTGGGGATGAGGAGGCGGAAGGTGGTTAGTTGGAGTTCGGTGTGGATGCGATAGACGAGGGAGTGGACGTGGTCGATCGTGTTTTCGCGCAGTTGGTCGCCGGCGTAGTAGGCGCCCTCGGCCTTGGCGATGCCGCGGGTGACGATGGTGCCTTTGAGGAGCCAGACGGCGATGGCGGCGACCATGGCGAGGAGGGCGGCGGCGGCGGCACATTGGAGGAGGCGCTTGCCGAGGTGGGCGACGTCGACGCCGGCGCGGAGACGGTCGATCAGGGTTGCGAGGCCGAAGCCGGCGAGGAGGGCGAGGGCGAGGGCGACGACGCCGAAGAGGCGGGCGTTTTGGGAGACGTTGAGGGCAGGGATTTTGCGGACGAGGTGATCGACGAGGGGGAACTTGATGGCGACGAGGACGGCGGCGAGTCCGACGACGGCCCAGAGGAGGGCGGAGGGGTCGCGGCGGGCGCCCGTGCGGCGGCGGACGAGGGCGGCGATGGCGAGGATGGCGAGGACGAGGGGGACGGTGCCGACGAAGCCGCCGGCGAGCTCGTTGGTGTTCGGGAGCTTGGTGGCGTTGCGCATCTCGAAGGGCGTGACGCCGTCGGGGGCGTAGCCGTTCGCGTAGGGGAAGAAGGGACCGATGAGGTAGGCGGGGTTGGTGGCGATGAGGCGCTCGGCGTCGAGCTTGGCCTGTCGGACGGTCTTGGCGCCGGAGTGCTCGGCGTACTCGATGAGGGGCAGCCACTGGGCGGCGGCGAGGGCGAAGCCGAGGAGGAGGGAGGCGGCGAGGGCGGCGGCGCCGAGGAGCCAGTTTTTGAGAGGCGGGCGGCGCGTGACGATGAGGCGTTGCGGCGCGCCGACGGTGGGGTCAGGGCCGACAAGAATGTCTGCCCCACTGGGGCGGGGCCAGGCGAGGCGCGCGATTGTCACCAGCCCGCAGGTGACGAGGAGGTGGACGCTGGTGGCGGGGTGGCCGCCGAGGAATTGGACGGCGAAGATGGCGGGGGCGGCGATGACGCGGGGGAGGGTGACGCGGGCGAGGAGGAGTTCGGTGAGGAGGACGGCCCAGGGGAGCCAGGGCATGACGTTCATCTGGGGGTGGTTGAGCCAGACGACGTTGAAGCCGCAGAGCATGAAGGCGACGGCGGGGAGGAGGCGGGGCCAGCCGTGGAGGCCGTAGAGGCGGGCGAGGCAGTAGGCGCCGAGGCCGGCGGTGAAGAGGCGGAGGAAGGCGCTGAGGGTCCAGCTCCAGGTCTCGGGGAGCGAGAGGTGGAGGAGGGTGGTGGGGTAGAAGAGGGCGGACTGGCCGTTGGCGAGGAAGGGTTGGCCGAGGCCGGCGTGGGGGTTCCAGAGGGGGACTTGGCCGTGACGGAGGCGGTCGACGGCGTAGGCCATCCACGGGACGAACTGGACGGTCTGGTCGAGGAGTTGCTCGTTGCGGGCGATGTAGGTTTGGTTGGGCGGTTTGAAGGGCGGGGCGAGCTGGGTGGCGTCGGAGGGGGCGAAGACGGTGTTGGCGCGCCAGCCGTGGAGGGTGGCGAGGAGGGCGAGGAGGGCGAGGGTGAGGATGTGGGCGGCGGTGGTGAGGCGCGGGCAGCAGGGCGCCTTGGCGGGCGACGTGGGTACGGCGACGGCCGTACGCGCGTCGGACGGAACGGGGGACGGGATGCACGCCGACGCGATCGTGTCGCCGGAGCTTTCACCCGTTTTGGCGCGGGCGAGGTCGTCGGGGGCGGCGGTGTTGGTGGGCGGGGCGAGGGCTGGCGCCGGTGCGTCGGGGGCGTCTGATTTTCCGAGCATTTCCGCATCGCGCGGGGAAGTGGGCGTGGCGTCCGAGGGTTTCGGCGTCGACGAGTCGGCGGGTTGCATCGCGCGTCGCACCGTAGCACGGGCGGTGGTATGGAACAAGGACGGGGCTATGATCCGGCGCGCCGCTCGTTGTGGTGGCGAACGCGCTCGGGTCTTGCCATTGCAAGCTTACGGCTTGCGAGTGGCGCCCGTCGGCGCGGGGTTGATGGGCGGACGGACTTTCTTTGACTCGTGGGCTGGTAGCCCACGCTACGGCATGCACGCGAGTGATCCAACTTCGTCGCTGGGGCCGGTGTGGGATGATGCGCTGTTGGCGAACCCGCACGCGGCGGCGGACAAGCGGGCGCGGGTGCAGCGGATGTTCGCGGCGATCGCGCCGTCGTACGACATCAATAATCGGCTGCACAGTTTGTGGATGGACCAGCGGTGGCGGCGGCGGGCGGTGAGGCTGGCGGAGTTGAAGGCGACGGATCGGGTGGTGGATGTGGCGTGTGGGACGGGGGATCTGACGATTGAATTCCTGTCCAGGCTAAGCCAGTTGACGGCTGGTGCGGGCCTCGGCCTGGCCACCACACAGGTCACCGGCATCGACTTCACGTATGAGATGTTGCCGATCGCTCGCCGGAAGGTGATCCGTGCGGTGGAGCGCGATGAGGAGGACGACGGCGATCTCGTCGCGGTCAAGCGGGCGATCCACTTCTTGAATGGCGACGCACTGGCCCTGCCGCTGCCGGATGCGTCGGCGGACGTCGTGTCGATCGCGTTTGGGATTCGGAACGTGGCGGATCCGTTGGCGGCGCTTCGGGAGTTTCGGCGGGTGCTTCGGCCGGGGGGGCGGGTGATCGTGCTGGAGTTTTCGTTGCCGACGAACCGGGTGCTGCGCGGGCTTTACAACTTTTACTTTCGGAAGGTGCTGCCGCGGACGGCGACGTGGATCAGCCGGGACAAGACGGGGGCGTACAAGTATCTGCCGGAGAGCGTGAACACGTTCATCGGGCGGGGGGAGATGCTGGAGATGATGGCGAAGGCGGGGTTTGAACGGGCGGAGGCGGTGCCGCTGACGTTCGGGGTTTGCGTGTGCTATCGGGGGGTCGTTCCGGGGTGACTTCCGCATTTCCCGAGTCGCGGGGGTGCGCGGGGAGGGCGTAGGTTGCGCGGATGGCGCACCTCAATGATTCGTCTGCGGGCGCTCCGTCGCTCGTGCGGTCTCGGCGGCCGGTCGTCGCGGGGTTTTTGTTGGGGTTGGGGCTCGGGGGGTTCTTCGACGGCATCGTGTTCCACCAGATATTGCAGTGGCACCACCTAGTGTGCCGGACGGAGACGTGCCACCCGACGAGCGTGGCGGACCTTCAGCAGAAGAACTTTCTCGACGGGCTGTTTCACGCGGCGTGCTGGGTGCTGAGCGTGGCGGGGATGGTGACGCTGGCGGCGGCGGGGCGGACGCCGTTTCGGGCGCGGACGGTCGTCGGGACGGCGGTCCTGGGGTGGGGCGTGTTCAACCTGGTCGAGGGGCTGATCAACCACCAGATGCTGGGGATTCATCACGTTCGGCCGGGGCCGGATCAGTTCGCGTGGGACATGGGTTTTTTGGCGTGGGGGGCGGCGATGGTGGTGGTCGGGTGGTGGGTGGCGCGGCGATCGACTGGGCCGGTTGGTGGGGAGTTTCAAAGGCGGTGAAAGCGCTGTCGTGTCGGCCGTGGAAGCCCTACGATGCGGGCATGGACATCGTCACCGCCATTACCGGGGCGTCGGGCGCGCTGTACGCGCAGCGTTTCATTCAGGGGCTGGTCGCGGCGGGGGTGAACGTGCATTTGGTGGTCTCGCCGCTCGGGCGGCGGTTGTTGCACGACGAGCTCGGGATGGAGCAGGTGGACGTGGCGGCGCTGGCGGGTTCGGCCGGGCACACGGTGACGCTGCACAATTACAACGACGTGGGGGCGAAGCTGGCGAGCGGGTCGTTTTTGCACGACGGGATGGTGATCGTCCCGTGCTCGAGCAACACGCTGGCGGAGGTGGCGCACGGGCTGGGGGACAATTTGATCAGCCGGGCGGCGGCGGTGACGCTGAAGGAGCGGCGGCGGCTGGTGGTCGTGCACCGGGAGATGCCGCTGTCGCCGATCGACGTGAACAATTACAAATTGCTGAACGACGCGGGGGCGATCTTGTGCCCGGCGAACCCGGGGTTTTATCTTAATCCGACGACGGTGGGCGAGGTGGTGGACTTCGTGGCGGGGAAGTTGCTGGATCTGGTGGGGGTGCGGCATACGATGGATACGCGGTGGGATCCGAAGAGGGTGAGGCCGCCGGTGAAGTTGTGAGTGTCGTGTGTGGGAACAGGGCCGCTGAAACGGCCCTGCCGTCTTAAGGCAACACGTCGTAATTGTTCGAGACTTATGGGAGACGGCCTAAATCAGTCTTGGATCCTGCTGTCAGACGAGCGCCTTTGCGTGTTCGACGCCGACCAAATCCGGTTCATCGCCGGTGGCGTCGGACGGGCCCGCGCACCGTGCGCATGTTGATGCAGATCCGCGTGTGGAATCCGGACGGTACCTGGATGAATGCCTTCTCGTTTCATGAATGTGACGACGTGGAGCTCGACGAACTGTTCAAAATCGATTGCGCACTGGAATTCGATGCCGCGGAACTGACCGTCGGCGTCACCGTGCGGCCGGCCACCCGCGGCGGCTTTGACGTGACGGTCGACACGCCCGACGGGTGGAGCGTTTCCCGGGAATCCGATCTACCATGACCCAGATCACCCGGGAGATCGATCAGGTGGTGTTGATCGGCGATTCGTTGGCGGTGTCGCCGACGGACGTGGATCGGGGTGGGGTGCGGTTGAGGGTGAGTGGGCGGCACGTGGGGGGGCCGCGGGATGGGGAGACGTTTAGCGCGACGCACGAGTTGGCGAAGGGCGGGTCGGTTCGGCTGGGGCCGATGGTGACGGTCGTGGTGGTGGCGGTGTTCGAGGACGCGGTTCGGCTGGGGGTGGTTGCGCCGGCGAACATGGCGGTGCGGCGGGGGGAGACGGGGCGGTGAGGGGTGGAAGCGGAGTGGGATGCCGCGTCGGTCGAAGTTCGATCCGGGGCGTCGCCTTTGGCTCCGCCTCCGGCTTGGGGGTGGCTCTGGTTTCAAAACCGTGGTGGTCTTCGAAGGGCGGTCGCGGTTCTCGTATACTTGGGACAGTCATGAGTCAGGCCACGCTCAGTGTCGTCCCGGCGGGTGCTTCGTCGAAGCTTCGGCTGTTCGCGGCGGACATTAAGATTTCGCACACGGTGTTCGCGCTGCCGTGGGCGGTGCTGGCGGCGTTTCTGGCGGCGGGGGGATGGCCGGGGTGGGGACGGGTGGGGTTGGTGGTCGGGTGCATGGTGTGCGCGCGGACGGTGGCGATGGCGGCGAACCGGCTGCTGGACGCGCGCCTGGACGAGCTGAACCCGCGGACGGCGCGGCGGGCGATTCCGAGCGGGGCGCTGTCGCCGGGGTTTTACGGGGTGGCGGCGGGGGCGTGCTGCGTGGGGTTCTTGTTTGGTTGCGTGGGGTTTTTAGCATTCTATGGCAATCCGTGGCCGACGTATCTGGGGCCGCTGGTGCTCGTGTTTCTCAGCGCGTATCCGCTGATGAAGCGGTTCACGCGGCTGTGTCATTATTATTTGGGGCTGGCGCTGGCCCTGGCGCCGGTGTGCGCGTGGGTGGCGGTGGCGGGGTCGATCGGGTGGCCGCCGGTAGTGATGGCGGGGGCGGTGCTGCTGTGGACGGCGGGGTTCGACATTATCTATGCCTGTCAGGACTGTGAGTCGGATCGGGAGACGGGGGTGTTTTCGGTGCCGGCGAAGATCGGCGTGGGGCGGGCGCTGTGGGTGGCGCGGCTGACGCACCTGGCGTGCGCCGCGCTGCTGATCACGATCGGGTTAGTCACCCCCCTGCTCGGGCCGATCTACTACGTCGGCGCTGGGATCGCGGTCGCGCTGCTGGTCACCGAACACGCGCTGGTGCGGGAGAATGATTTGTCGAAGGTGGGGTTGGCGTTCTTTACGATCAACGGGGTGATCAGCGTGCTCCTGGGAACCCTTGGGGTGATCGACGTGTTCGTTGGGAGTTAGCTGCGGATCGCAGATCGTTGTGGTTCTCCGCGAACGAATCTGTTTGTACTGCGGGCGCGTCAGCAACGCGTTGCGTTGCAGTTCCCTGAAGGGGCTCGCATTGGGTCTACGTGCACAACCCACGGAACAAGTTCCGTGGGCTTTCGGGCGCGCGTATTTTTACCCTCATGGTCAGTCAAGCTTGGGACGACTCCCCGTAACGGAACAAAAGGCTTGTCCGCACCCTCCCCGGCACGTTAGGATTCTCCCGCACACTTCTGACAGACGCACGCATTACTCGACCAACGGAGTGCCCATGCCGGTTCGCCGCTCGCGCCGCCTCGGGATCGCCGCCCTGCTCGCCGCCGTCGTCGCGCCGCCCGCCTTTGCGCAGTTCAAGCTCGGGGGGAGTTCCACCGGTCCCGGGGCTGCGGCGCCGGGCGCGCCCGCGGCTGCCGCGGCGCCGGCGGTCGAGGATCCGAAGGTGACGAAGCTGCTGGACTTCCTGGAGAAGGAGTACGGGGCGCTCTTCGCCAAGAGCAAGGACCGCGTGGCCAAGTCGCTGATGGCCGTGTGCCTGAACCGGCTGCCGCGGAACGGGCCGACGAAGGCGCTGCTGGAGATGGCGAAGAAGGAGGCGGACCCACTGGTGCGGGCCGTGGCGTGGGAGTGTTTGCTGTCGCGGGCGCCGTCGCTCGGGATGGACCAGTACGGCCAGCTCATGGACGTGACGTACTCGCTGGCGCAGACCGACACGCTCCGCGGGCAGCTGCGCGTGGGGGCGCTCGAGTTGCTGGCCGTCTCGCCGCCGACGCGGAAGAACAAGGAGCTGCTGACGCAGATCTACGCCAGGTGCGACTCGCGGAACCCGGCGGACGACGACGTGATCGACGGCGTGGGCAAGGTCGTAGGCATCTGGCGGAGCGCCGACCTGGTGGAGCACTTCATCGGGCGGCTGACGACGCTCGACGAGGCGTTTCGCGCGTACCGCGTGTTGTACGCCGCGGGGTCGCCGGTGACGCCGGACAAGATCCAGATGGACCTGGGCGACCGCAAGTGCATCGCCGCGCTGCAGGCCGACCACGTCGCGTGGTGGAACGCCGACAAGGCGAAGTGGGTCGAGTCGAAGGTGTCGCTGGAGGACGCGCCGTGGCGGCAGCTCGTGCCGCACCTCATCTCGGCGCCGATGCCGCTGGCGTCGGTGAACGCGGACGACAAGTCGTGGCGGCGCGACCTGGAGCTCCGCCGGCCGTCATTGAAATCGTTCGACGTGAACTTCCTGGTGGACGTGTCGGGCTCGATGGACCCGGCGCTGGCGTGGCTCCGCAAGGACGTCAAGGCGATGATGAACGGGCTGGGCGTGGTGTCGCTCGAGCCGCGGATCGGGTTGACGTTTTACCGCGACCGGGGGGACGCGTTCGTCACGCAGCTGGTGAACCTGACGGGCAACGCGAACCAGCTCATGGACGCTCTGGCGAAGATGGACTGCAAGGGCGGGGGCGACGTGCCGGAGGCGGTGCTGGCGGCGATGACCGATGCGCTGCAGAAGAATTCGTGGAGCACCTCCACCAGCGGGCGGAAGGTCGTCATCCTCGTGGCGGACGCGCCGGGGCATCCGGAGGAGCAGACGGCGGCGGTGGACATGGTGAAGCAGGCGGCCGAGCGGGGCTTTCGCGTGCACGCGGTGAAGTTGCAGAGCAGCTACGCGCCGGCGGACCAGTCGGGGCTGGACGCGCTGGCGGTGGCGGGCAAGGGGATCAGCATTCCCGCCCCGGCGGCCGAGCTGACCGAGGCGGCGCTCCGCACCAAGCCGACGGCCGGCCTCTCGCGCGGCCGGCCGATGCTGCCGGCGCCGCCGGCGGACGGCACCGCGCGGCCGGCCTACGTGCCGCCCGCGTACACCCCGCCGGTCGCCGCCGCGGCGCGGAACCCGGACGAGCCGTTCATCCCCGCTGCCGGCCCGGTCGGGCGGCGCGTGCTGACGACGGTGCTCGTCGACGCGATCAGCCCCGCCTACGCCGACCGCGTCGAGCCGATGGCGGCGGTGCTGTGGGAACTGCTGCAGGAGCCGTCGACCGAGAAGCAGCCGCCGTTCGGGCCGGTGGCGAAGGTGGACACGTCGCGGATGCGGAACGACACGGCGACGATGCGGAACGACTCGAAGGTGAAGCCGAAGGGCCCGCAGGAC
The DNA here is from genome assembly GCA_035627895.1 of Tepidisphaeraceae bacterium. GTDB lineage: Bacteria > Planctomycetota > Phycisphaerae > Tepidisphaerales > Tepidisphaeraceae > DASPKW01. Next base: position 29,408 of record DASPKW010000317.1, read on the forward strand.
CGGTGAGTGCCGCAGTTCGAATTCGCCACGGAGGCACAGAGGCACGGAGAGAAGAGAAATCAGCCACGGATCGGCACAGATGAACACGGATGAGGATTCTCATCTGTGACTATCCGTGCCGATCTGTGGCTGATTCGTTGTTATGCTCTTCTCTGTGCCTCTGTGGCGATTTCCGGATTGCCCCGCGCCGGGCCGCGGGCTCAGCCGCAGCGCGTGCCGCGCGTGTGCGACGCGGGTTGCGGAACCTTCCGATTTCCCTTGCGCCCTCCGACCATTTTGGGGTTGCCGCCGGCCCGCCGGGTCTCATATTCTGGATGTACCATCTGTGGCGGCGTCGGCATCCGGCCTCGGGACAAGGCCCGGGGACCGACAGCCCTGCCGAGCGGCCCGCGCGCGGACTTTCGCCTACCGTCGAAAGCCGATCGGGCCGCCGACGTCGTCGCGGGCCGGAAGGAGCACGCACATGCCCACCCGAGTCTTACTCGTCGACGACCACAAGATCATGCGCCAGGGGCTCAAGTCCCTGCTCGAGCGCGAGGGCGACATCCAGGTCGTCGGGGAGGCCGAGGACGGCCGCACCGCCCTGGCGATGGTCGAGTCGCTGAACCCCGACGTCGTGCTGATGGACATCAGCATGCCCGGGCTGAACGGGATCGACGCGACCCGCCGGACGCTCGAGGCCGCCCCGCGCGCCAAGGTGCTGGCGCTGACCGCCCACTCCGACCGCACGATGGTGCGCGAGATGCTGCGGGCCGGGGCCGTCGGGTTCGTGGTGAAGGACACGGCCGTCGACGAGCTCGTCCGGGCGGTCCGCACGGCGATCACCGGGCGGGTGTACCTGAGCCCGCGCGTCGCCGGCACGGTCGTCGAGGGGTTCGTCAAGGAGCCCCACGCGGCGGCCCCCGACGGGTTCGGCGGCGGGGGCGACTTCGCCACCGGCCGCGGCGGCGCGGCCGCCGCCACCGCGCTCCTCCACGAGCCGCCGGGCGTGTTCGCCCGCCTGACCGCCCGCGAGCGCGAGGTGCTGCAGCTGATGGCCGAGGGCAAGGCGACGAAGGAGGTCGCGCGGGCGCTGAGCGTGAGCGTCAAGACGGCCGAGACCCACCGCCGGGCCATCATGGGCAAGCTCGACATGCACAGCGTGGCCGAGCTGACGAAGTACGCGGTGCGGGAGGGGCTGACGACGCTCGACTGATCCGGGCCGACAGGTTCACCACGGAGGACACGGAGGGCACGGAGAAGGCGGAAAGAGAATCAGCCACGGATCCGCACAGATGAACACGGATGAGGATTCTCATCCGTGGCCGTCCGTGCCGATCCGTGGCTGACCTGCTTCTTCTCCGTGCCCGGAGCCTGTCCTGAGGCACGAAGGATGCCCTCCGTGGTTCACTCTCCGCGGCCCCCCCTTACGCCGCGAGCTTGGGCGCGGACACGACCTTCGCGGTCGCGACGCCGCCGGACACGCCGAAGTTGACCAGGAACTCCGCGGCCGGACCGATCGCGGTCGAGCGGAAGGCCTGGATCCGGTAGGTGACCGGGCCGGAACCCGCGGGCAGGGTCGTGTCGACCCACTTCCGCATGCCGCTGATGCCGACCTGCGTGAATTCCCCGTCCGCGCCGATCTTGCGGGCGATCGTGTACGCGGTGCCGCCCGAGCCGGCGGGGTTGGCGCACTTCCAGGCCGTGACGACCGACCCGTCCGGGTTGAGCGTGACCTTGAACCCGGTCGGCGTGCCCGGCGGCGGGACGGGGCCGGGGAGCGCGGGCGGCGGGACCTCGGCCAGGACGTACACGCCGTCGCCGTCCGTCGCGGCCTTGGTGCGGACCTGCTTGACGATGTCGGCCCCGGCGCGGCGGAGCGCGGCGATCGCCAGGTCGAGGTCGACCGTCGCGTTCTTGGCCGACTCGCGGGCGTCGAGGGCGGCCTGCAGCTTGGCCGCCGCGGTCGTCGCCTTGGCGAGCATCGCGGTGACGGCGGCGCTCGTCGTCCCGATCGCCGCGTGGTTCGCGGCCCACGGGACGGCCTTGGACTTGAGGAGGTTGATCAAATCTTCGTACTTGCGGGGCAGGAAACTCATCGCGGCGGACTCCGGTCTGCGGCGCGGGTGTTCAGGCCGCGCGGCGGTTGGACGGGCGTACTCACCCACGCCACAGGGGGGGCCGCCCGCGCGCCGGTCGAACGACCGGTCATCCGCGGGCGACGTCTACGAACGCCACACACGCTTCTCTTCGACGCGCCGCGAAGGCGACTTAACAACCCGCTGCGAATTTCCGCGTTTTCCCCGAATTCCCGCCCGTCCGCGGCGGATCGATGCCCGTCCGCACGCTGGCGCTGCCGTGCACTGCTCTGGCGCTGCCGTGCGCCAGCCCGGCGCTGCCGTGCAATGGCCTGGCGCTGCCCAGCGCCAGCCTGGCGCTGCCGTGCAATGGCCTGGCACTGCCGTGCACTGCCCTGGCGCTGCCGTGCAATGGCCTGGCGCTGCCGTGCACTGCCCTGGCGCTGCCGTGCACCGGCCTGGCGCTGCCGTGCCCTGCTCTGGCGCTGCCCCGCATTGCTCTGGCGCACGCCCGCCCCGGCGCGGCGCCCGCCGCCCCCTGCCGATTCGCGCCGGCGCAGAGGACCCCGGACGGGCTGCGCCCGGCGGTGAAGGGCTCTCCCCCCCGGAAGACCGCCGTGCATAATCTGGCCGGCGCTCTTCTGGCCGGGGCCGACCGCCCGCGCCGCGCCCCGGCACAGAAGAGCGCCGGCACGTTCACGCCTCGCGGTCTTCCGGAGGGGAGAACCGCACGCCCGCCGGGCGCAGCCCGCTTCCGCCCGTCGTGCAGCGATGGTCGGCCGCGTAGGCCGAATCCGGTATGATCCGCCCGGGCGACACGAAGGACCGGCGGGCGCGCGGCCCGCGTTCCGTTCGAGTCGCCCGTCCCCTTGGATCCCCCCCACGATGCGTACCCGCTTCAAGACGGACACCGCGACCCTGATCGTCGTCGACCCGGCGTGCGTGCGCCACCGGCTCGACGACGACGCCGACTGGTGGTCGATCCCGGCCGACGAGGTCGGGGAGGTCAACCGGGGCAACGCGCTCTTCGTCAACCTGGGCTCGGACGGCGTCTACGACCTCGAAATCACGGACCAAGTCCCGCCCCCGGACGCCGCGCGGGCCGACGCGCTGATCCGGAACGAGAGCGGCCGGTTCTTCGTCGGGGCCGGGGAGTACATGACGAGCGAGGGCATGGAGCCGGAGGCGGCGTACGGCAACGTGTTCGTCGACCGCCCACCGGGGACGTACCGCGCGGTCGTCTGGATGACGGGGGGGACGCTGTTCCTCACCCTGAGACCGACGGACGGGCCGGCGACCAACGACCTCCCGGCCACGCCGCGCGTCGCGTAGCGCGGTCCCCGCGGCCCCCCCTTTGGCGGGCCGGGTCTTCCGCCCCCCCAAGGGGGGTTGGCCGCGGTCAGAGGGGAGCACGACCCGCCCGCCGGGCGAAGGGGGGGGCAGCCCGCTTCCGCCCAAGGGGGGCGTCGCGCCAAGGGGGGCGACGGGCGGCCGCGTAGGCCGAAGCGGCGGGCGGCGGTAGGATGGTCGACCGAGCCCCGAATCCCAAGCCGAGGGTCTGATATCATCCCACAAGGCGGTCGGGCTACCCAGCTACGGGCGGCACACCCATGGTGACCACGGTAAGAGTTCTCAATCGAAATATGGTGTTCACGGCCGTGAACTCGGACGACTTGGACGGCGTCGCGATGCCGGACGTCCACCACCTGAACGCCGTGGGTGAGTTCAAAAACCCGCGGTGGTTCGCGCTCTTGGAATCAGGGCTCGCGAGCCGCGACCCAATGATCGTCCGCGCGGCCGCGTTAAACGCGGTCCGCCTCAGGCGCTTCGACCTCGGGTGCGCGGTCGCGGGGGCTGCCGATTCAGTGCCGGAGTCCGTGCACAAGCACGTCGTCGCCGCCGCCGGCGTGTACCTGAGCGCGGCCGGGAGGGGCCGTGCACTCGCCCTCTCCGACGACCCGACGTCGGGCTTCTTGTTGACGGTCATGCTCGTCCTCGACTCGTTCGACGCCGACGACTACGCGATCGCGCGCGACGCGTTCCTCCATCTCGCCGGTCACGCGGGCGGCAACGTCGGCGGCGCGGTCGCATGGTCGGAAGCGCTCGCGGACGCCATCAACGTGCTCGCGGGCGCCTTGCAGGATCCGGCCGTCTTACCCAACGTCGGCGCGGCCGATCGGGAGCGCGTGTCGGCCGGCATCCGAGAGCTGAAGTCGCGCCGGGACTTCCGACGGCTGGACCGTCACGCGAGGGGGGAACTCGAAATGATTTCCGCGGCGGTGAGTCTTTAAGATTCGCGCCCGGCCCGTCCATCGGCCGCCGGAACGACCCCGCCGCACGCCGGGGAGGGGCGGTCGAACGTCCGACCGGCGTCCCGCGTGCGGCGGGGGCGGCCGTCCGTGTTGCGCACGGCGGTCCTGTCTCATGAACCTTCGGCGATGGCGTTAGCGAACCGGCGACGGCCGACGTGCGCCAGCCTGGCGCTGCCGTGCACCGGCCCGGCGCTGCCCCGCATTGCTCTGGCGCACGCCCGCCCCGGCGCGGCGCACGCCCCGCCCGCCGGCCCGCGCCGGCGCAGAGGACCCCGGACGGGCTGCGCCCGGCGGTGAAGGGCTCTCCCCCCCGGAAAGACCGCCGTGCATAATCTGGCCGGCGTTCTTCTGGCCGGGGCGGTGTCGCGCGCATCAGCTGATTCCGACGGCCTCGACGCGCAGCCCCCGCCCGCCGCACTTCGGACAGCTGAGGCCCGCCCACCGCCGCCGCTCGCGACGCGCCAGGTGCACCCACCAAAGCACGTAGGCGGCGAACACGACGACGCCGATCACCGCGTACGGCCACCCCCACGCGGCACCCGCCAGAACCGGTGCCGTCAGGAGCGCGCCGGCGACCGCGCAGCCCCCGTACGGCTGGACGTTGTTCGTCGAGCGGAGCAGGCCGCGATGGCCGCACGACCGGCACGTCTGTCCGGCGCACGTCCGGTCGTCCTGCGCGGCGGGCGGGCCGCCGCGCACGGCGGGCGAGCGGAAGTAATCGACCGCGCCGCAGGCCGGACAGAACGAAGGAACGGCGCCGTGGACCGCGCCCGAGCGGCAGAGTTCATCCCACGCGACGCCGGCGACGCGCTCGGCCGTCGACCGCTCAGACGGGTGATGGCAGACGTGCGTCGTCCCGTCAGCCGACGTTGCGAGCAGGGCCCAATCCGGGAACGTGACGCGGTAGTCGCACGCCGCGCAATTGATCCGGTAGATGCCTGCCATGGGGTTCCTGCCGCTCCAAGGGCCCGCGGTCTCGCTAGGCATTATCATACCGCGCCGCGCGCCTTGGGCGCGGTCACCGCGGAATGGCGGGCCGGGTCTTCCGCCCCCCAAAGGGGGGGTGGCCGCGGTCGGAGGGGAGCGCAAGGGGGGGGCCCGCCCGCCGGGCGAAGGGGGGGCAGCCCGCTTCCGCCCAAGGGGGGGCGTCGCGCCAAGGGGGGCGACGGTCGGCCGCGCAGGCCGAAGGGGCGCGCGGTCATGCCTCGTCCGCGTCGCCGTCTTCACCGTACTTGGCAAGTTCGTCCGACAGGTGCTCGCGGTGCGCCGCGGGCTCGACCTGGATGGCCCGGGTCGACGCGCCGGGGAGGGGGAACGTCGCCACGTATCGGTTGTCCCGCTCCATTCCCGGGAGCCACTTGTCCATCCAGTCCTGCACGGGGATCGCGGCGGGGACGCACCCGTCCCACCGGCCGGTGGCGCAGTCCTGAGCGAAACGCGGGTGCGGCCACACCGGAACGCCCTCCCGTCCGTCGTCGTCCCCCGCGAGCACCCACCCGCCGGCGTTGCGCAGGCTCCAGACCTCCCGCCAGTCCACGAACTTCGCGCACGCGTACGCGTAGCGGTCGACGTCTCGCAGGGCGACGACGTTCGCGTACTCCTTGTCGTGCATCGCGTATGGCATAAGCGCTTGCTCCCGAGGTGCGGCCACCAATATACCGCACCCGCGGCGGTCGTCCGAGGCAGTTCGTAGGGTGGGCGTACCCGCCCACGGAATGCGGTCGAAGGCGGGCGGCGCGTCGCGGCGGGTCGCCCCCCGTCCGTGGGCGAGTACGCCCACCCTACGGGTCGCGCACGAGCGCCTTCGCGCCCGGCCCGTCCATCGGCCACTGGAACGACCCCGCCGCACGCCGGGGAGGGGCGGTCGAGCGTCGGCCGGCGTCCCGCGAAGGGGGGGGCGGCGGGGGCGGCCGTACGTGAAGGGGGGGCGCGCGGCAGTCCTGTCTCATGAACCTTCGGCGATGGCGTTAGCGAACCGGCGACCGTCGTTCGCGAAAGGTCGCTGCATGCCCTCACCCTAGCCCTCTCCCAGACGCGGCAACGCCGGACGGCGAAAGAGCCCTGCGGGCGCGTCCGGGAGAGGGGGACCGGGCGCGCGCCCGCCCTCCCCACGCCCCGCGACTTCAACCCACCCCGCCCGGTCGGGTACGCTAGGGGCGGATGTCCACCCTCACCGCGCCGCCCCCCCCTTCGCCGCCGCCCCTGCCGATCGACGACGCGCCCGCGCACGTCCCTGCCGCCCGCCCGCCCACCCGCCTCAAACCGGACCGCCGCCACCTCTGGGTCCTCCTAGCCATCACCGCCTTAGGCGCCCTCCTCCGCTTCGCGTTCCCCGACCGCCCGCCGCTCTGGGGGGACGACGCCTACACCGTCTACCGCACGCACGCCGAGTACCAGCCGATGCTGGACATCCTCCAGGACGACGGGTTCACCCCGCTCCACTACCAGCTCTACTGGCTGATGGCCCGCGTCGAGCCGCTCATGCCCGTGTCCGCCGTCCGGTTCCTGCCCGCGGTCTGGGGCTCGATGCTGCCGCCGGCGATCTACTTCCTCGCGTCGTTCCTCGTCCGCCGGAAGACCGCACTCGCCTGCGCGCTGTTCGCCGCGTGCAGCGCGTACCTGCTCGGGTACAGCCGCGACGCCAAGATGTATATGATGCTGTGGACCGGCACGGCCCTGAGCACCGGGTGCCTGCTCTGGTGGTTCCGCACGGGGGCGCGGGTCGCGTGGCTCGCGTGGGTCGCCGCCTCATTACTCGCGGCCAGCGCGCACATGGCCGGCGTCGGCATCCTGGCGCTGCAGGCGATCTTCTTCCTCACCCGCCGCCGCGCCGACTGGCGGGATGCGTTCCCGTTCGCGGTTGGCCTGTTGATCGCCGCCAGCGGCCCGGCCGGGTACCTGACCCAGTTCAGCCGGTTCGTCAAAGAGGAGGTCGAAGACTTCGGCTTCGAGGTCGAGGGCCTCGGCTGGGTCGTCGAGTACAACGAGGGCCGCACCGGCCCCGACCTGCTCCGCTACGCGACCAGCGCGTACCTCACGAGTTGGGAATGGCCCAAGCCCGAAGACGACGCCCGCGTCGCCCCGTGGCTGAGCACGTCGTTGAAGGCCGCCGTCTTCGCGCTCCTCCTGCTCGCCGCCGTCGGCGCGCTGCCGTGGTCGCGCCGACTGAGAGGCCTGCCCCCCCGGGAGGGCGAGGCTCCGCCCGAGCCGCGGGGGCACCCCGCGCGATCGCTATCGGAATCGCAAACGCAAACGGCTCGGACGGAGCCTCGCCCTCCCGGATCGCCCGACTCCGGCGCAGCCGACTCCTCCCCCGAGCGCCCCTGGCGCGTCTTCCTCTGGCTGGGCCTCTGGCTCGTCCTCCCCGTCTACTTCGTCTACTGCCGGTCCGTCGTCGACTTCGTCGCGCCCTCGGTGTGGTGGCACGAGGCCGTCGAGGCCGTCGCCGGGCCGGGCTGGATCCGCGACGGCGCCGTCGGCGCCGCCTTCTACTGGATCCTCTCGCTCGCCATCGCCGGCGTCGCGGCCGCCGTCTTCTGCTCGCCCCGGTTCCGCCGGATCGCGCTCTGGTCCGTCCCGGCGTTCGCCCTGCTCCTCCTGGGCGTGGCAATCCTCCGCACGGGCCTCCCGGCCCCGGACGTCGACCGGGCGCGCTACCTCCTCACCCCCCTCCGCTGGTGGGCCGACACGATCACCGCCCCGCACGTCCTGACCGGCCTGGCCGTCGTGCTGCCCGGCGTTCTCGTCTACTACGCCGGCCGCACCTGGCCCAGCCGCCTGTCGCGCGTCGCGCGCTTCGCCGCCGTCGTCGCCGTCCTCTACATCGCGTGCTGGATCGTCTACGCGGTCAACCACGGCAAACTCGTCAAAGAGGTCGGCCAGGTCCTCGAGCGCGGGGGCGGCACGCTCCCCGCCGACGTCCGCACCGCCCTCGCCCAGCAGCGGTACGGCGACGCGTATCGCGCGATGACGCTGCCCAGCGACCCGGCCGCGACCGCCGCCGAGAACGCCGCCCGCGCCCAGTCCCGGGCCACCGTCGCCGCGATCAAGCAGCAACTGATCCGCCCCGGTGGCGTCTGGCAGTCCATCTTCATGCCCCGCTATTTCGGCTTTGTCTACGTCGCCTTCTGCATCGCCCTGGTCGCGCTCCTCATGCGCCTGCCCACACGCCCCCTGCGCATCGCGGCCATGTCCCTCCTGATCGGCGTCAACCTCGCCCAGTTCGGCGGCCGCGTGTTCGCCGGCACCGAGCCCCCCCTCCAGCACGTCGCCCGCGAGATGTGGGAGACGGACACGGTTCACAACCGCTCGATCGCCCAGCTCTGCTTACCGCCCGAATTCCTGTCCGACCCGGACCGCGCGGACGCGATAAAGGCGATCCGCTCGGCCGCGACATCCGACCCCGCCAACCTGCTGCACTACGCGATCCTCGGCGGCAACCCGAACACCCGCGTCTACGTCAACGACTCCCCCCTGCGCGGCGCCGGCCACCCCGGCTTCGGCACGCTCAACGGCCAGCAGGGCAAGTACTACCTCGGCCTCGAGCGCGGCTACTACCTCCACCCGACCGAGTGGAAGCGCATCACCTTCCCCCTCGACATCACCCGCACGCGCCGCTCGGGCGGCGGGCTCGGCCTCCGCGCGGTCGCCTCCGATGCGCAACAAGCCAACGCCCGCCGGATCGTCGTCTGGGAGAAGTACAACGCCCACCCGCCGGAAGGCCCGCGCGACCCGTCCTTCAATTCCTCCACCACGCGCCAGGACGAGTTAGGCCCCCTGCTCGGCGCAGGTTGGAAGCTCGTTCACTCCCGCGAGTACCCCGTCCGCTTCCACTGGACCTGGGAAGACCTCTACATTTACAAGCGGTTCGAGTACGCGAAGGAATGAAGCTCCCCGCGCGCAACGAAGAACCCACGGTGCGAGCACCGTGGGTTTTATTCGTTGTCACTACCAGTGAAGTCTTACCCGACCATTTCCGTCGACGTCGACCGCGTGTGCGCGGGCGCATCCGACGCCGGGAACGACTCCATCGACGCCTCGTCGACCTCGTCCTGCGGGCACTGCCGCGAACCGGACTGCAAATCGTGCTGGTGCGACGGCCCGGGCGAATTCTGCAGCTGGTCCGCCGGGTTGCAGCACGTCCCGAAGTACTGCTTCACCGCCTCGACCGGGTTCCGCCCGGTCATCCCGTGGTACGCGATCCCCGCGCCCGCGAGCCCCTTGACCAGCCCGAACAATCCCCCGCTCCGCAATCCGGACAGCACGAGCAGCGCGCCGCCCGCGACGCAGAGCGAGTTGTGCGCGGCCCCGCCCGCGTCCGCGCGGACGATCTTGTAATCGTTCCCGACGTGCTTGATGACGTATCGCGGCGTATTCATGGCGTGCTCCTGGTTTTGATCGCCCGACGTCGGCTCGACGCCGCGAACCGGCCGCGAGCTCGTCGTGCTGGCGTGGGGATCCCCGGTCGTCGTATTACCGATCAGGTCGAAGTTTTCTCGTGTCATAGGCGCCCTGCTCGTGTCAAAAATGGTTCACGCGACCCCTGTCGGAGTCGGACTCGCGACGCGGTCGTGAGCCGTGCGGGCTCGGTGCGTGATCCAAGACCACGCGTAGCCTAAGGGAAACAGCAAACACCGGACCATCGGCCGACACCCGGTGTTACGACAGTCGCGCCGCGCCAATATCTCCCCCTCCTCCCACCGTAGGAAGCAGCTGGGAATTGCTGAGCTTTCGTCAGCGATCGGACGCCGTCGGCCAATCCCGTTACGGCCCCGCCATTGGCTTTGCCCGATAGCCCCACTACAATCCCCGGCACGACACCCCCGACAAAATGGACACCCAGCTCCTCCCCGATAACTTCCTGACGACCAACCTCAAGAAGGTCGTCAACTGGGCCCGCCGCTCCTCCCTCTGGCCGATGCCGTTCGCCACCGCCTGTTGCGGCATCGAGCTGATGGCGACCGGGTGCAGCCGCTACGACCTCGCCCGCTTCGGCGCCGAGGCCATGCGCTTCTCGCCGCGCCAGTCCGACCTGATGATCGTCGCCGGCCGGGTGACGATCAAAATGATGCCCGTCCTCCAGCACATCTACCAGCAGATGACCGAGCCCAAGTGGGTGATCTCGATGGGCGCCTGCGCGAGCACCGGCGGCGTGTTCGACGCCTACGCCACCATCCAGGGCGTCGACCAGTTCATCCCCGTCGACGTCTACGTCCCCGGCTGCCCCCCCCGCCCCGAAACGCTGATCGAAGGCATCATGGCCATCCAGCGCATCATCGACACCGAAGGCCTCCCCCCCGGTGGCGCCAAACGGCGCCCGCTGCAGATAGCGGTCGAACCGACGTACGTCCCGACGCCGCAACCGGTCGGTATCCGCGTCGCTGGGCGACCGGTCTAATCTCCGATCGTCCGAAACAAGCCGGAGCACAGTTCACGGGCTCCGCGCGAAGCGCCGCCCCGGATGCATTCTCGCGCACACACAAGTCCCCCCGAAATACCCGCGACAGGGATCGAACCTGTAACCTGCGCTTTAGGAAAGCGCCGCTCTATCCAATTGAGCTACGCGGGCACCGAAGACCGGATTATCCGGGCACGACCGCACTCGGACAAGTCACCCCCACGCCGATTTTCCTCCACCCCCGTTTAGCCGCGACCCGAAGGGCAAGCGTCAGCGCCGCCCGCAGGGGAGCGCGGTTTCGCGTGACGGCGCCGACCACGAGTAAATCCGCAACACGGTACTCATGCCACGACTCGCCTACTTCACCGCCACCACCCGCACCTTCACCTCCACCGGCTTCACCAACCCCGCGATTTCCGCGTCGATCGCCACCACCTTCGCCGCCGCCTGATCGACCGCCAACCCCGCCTTCACGCCCGGCCGCTTGTGCCCGACGTGCGACCGCCACGCGTCGCCGGTCGTCGACAGCTTGTCGTGAATCAACTTCCGCAGCCGATCGCCGCCGGCGTTCGCCGACAGCGCCTCCAGCCGATCCACGTCGACCCCCTTCACCAGTTCTTCCTTAGAAAACTCGCCCACTTTCGTCTCGCCCTCGTACAGCGCGTACCGCGCCTCCTTCAACCCCGACACGCCCAGCCGCCGCACGTTCAACTTCCCTGGAGCAATGTCGGATGACATCAGAAACGCGTCCTTCTCCAACTCCGGATCCGGCGGCACCGGCCGGCGCAACCGCCACGTGAACGACAACTCGCCCGCCTCGTTCTTCTTAACGTCCGACACGTTCCCGCGCGACGCCCGCGGCTCCCCCGCCTCGATCTGCGCCACGTCCGCCTCCGCCGGCACACCGAGTTGCCGCAGCAGCGCGACCGCCATCACCCAGTGCCCGGCCGGCCCCGGGTGCACGCCGTCCTTGGCGAACGTGAACGCCGGATCGCTTTTCCGCCGGGCCTCGAGTTGTTGCGCCATCAGCGTGTGCAAATCGCCCACGTCCCACCCATTCGCCCGCTGGTCGACCTGCCACTTCGCGTACGCCGCCAGCACGCCGTCGTACCCCTTGAACGGCCGCGCCCCACCCTCGTCGCTCGTCCGCGCGATGATCGGCTGCGCGTCGAACACCGGCGGCGTCATCAACACCAGCCGCGCGCCCGCCGCGTGCACCTTCTCGCGCAGCCTCGTCATCCCCGCCCGGAACGCAGCAAACCGTTCGTCCGCCAGTGGCTTGTAGATCCCGTCGTTCATCCCGTAGCACGCGATCACCACCTCCGGCTTCGCCTTCTCCAGCGCCCGATCCAGGCGCTCGTGCAGGTCTGGCCGGGGGAACTTCCCGTCCGCGTGCCCCTCCTCCGACAACCCCGACACCGTCTCGCTGGCCAGACCGATGTTGATCATCTCGATCGCCCGGTCAGGGTAGCGCGTCGCCAACACCTGCGCGACGTATTCCAGGTACCGCCCGCCGTGCGTGATCGAATCGCCCAGAACGAGCACGCGCTTGGCCGGCCCGCCATCGGGGGCGGACAGCACGGGCCGCGCCGGCGCGTCCGCGCGGACGTTCAAGCCGATCAAGACCGACAAGAGCAGTGCGGCAACGCGGGAGGTTCGCATGCCCTGTGTAACGCCCGCCAGCCCCTCTCGTTTACTCACCACCGCCCGCGCAAAGAAAGCCCACGGGAATGATCCCGTGGGCTTCGAATAAGTCGCAAACCAATCTCCCTCTTCTCTGCGCCCCCTCCGCGCCCTCTGCGGCTCTGCGGTGAACTCCTCCGCTAAGCCGCGACCGGAGACACCGGCACTGCCTGCGTGAACATCATGTGCACGCCGTCGTGGCCCTCGCCGTAATAATCCGGCAGCTTGCCGATCGTCGCGAACCCCAGGCGCTCGTACAGCTTCAGCGCCCCGAGGTTTGACCCCTCGACCTCCAGGTATACGCGCCGCACGCCCTGCCCGGCGAGTTGCGCGAGCATCTGCTTCATCAGCCGCTCGCCCAGTCCCAATCCGCGCCTGGCCGGGTCGACCGCCAGGCTGTAAATCCGCCCGGACGTCCCCGACTTGTGGTGCCGCACCAGTGCGATCCCCTCGCCGACGATCTGCCCGTCCGCCTCGGCCACCAGGAACACCGCCGTCTGCCTCGCCTGCAAATACGAGAGCTGCCGGCGCGAGAGCTTGTACGTCGAGAAGCAGCTCTGTTCGAGCGCGTTGACCCCTTCGAGATCCGCCCGCGTCGCGGCGCGGATCGTGATTTCGGGAGCGGCGCACCTCGTTTCCGGTGCACGTTCGGCACTCCCGTAGGGTGGGCACTGCCCACCACTCGCGCAACCCGGTTTCGACTCCCCGATCTCAATCAACACACCTTCGGTGCGACCGATAACTACGACCTCTTCCTGCCGCGCCGGTTGCCCGATTTCCACCACTGCCAACTGCCCACCGCCGACCGCCGACTGCACTTTCGCCGGCGGGGCCATCACGAACTTCTTCAGCAGCTTCACCGGCCGGTAGCTGTTCTTCGTCCACGCCAAGGACTCCAGCCCCCAGTCGTCCCCAGCGTTCACCAGCGGGCGGTCCGCCCACGCCGTCCGGCAGAACTCGCTGAAGATGTACTGCGCCAGCCCCTTGCACTCCAGATCCGTCTTCTCGACCACGATCGAGCTCTGGTCGCTCCCCAGCGCCTCGCCGAACGTGAACCCCTTCAGCCGCTCGACGCCCTCGGCGTCGTTCACGTACACCGCCATCCCCTTGAGCCCCAGCGCGTCGGCGTGCTCCAGCGTCAACTGCGTCGCCAGCGATTCCTTCGTCCGCTTGATCGCGTTGCTCGTCTCGCCCGCGTGGGCGTCGTCCTGCCGCTCCTTCCACGCGTTGAGCAACTCCCGGCAGCCGTCGAAATGCTTCGCCTTGTCGTACGCCTCCGAGCGGAACGTGTAGTTCCGCATGAACCGGTTCTTCGCCTGCCGCTTGGACGACAGGTCCCCGCCGGCCAGGTCGATCATCCGGCTCACGTCGTACAGGTAGTCGGTCCCCTGCGGCGTGACGGTCAGCTTCGACGCGTCGAACCGCGCCAGCAGCTCTTCCGACACGTACTCCACGCGCGTGCGGTCGGGCACGTTGTGGGCCGCGTTGTAGTCGTTCATGATCTCGGTCGCGCGGGCCAGGGCCCGGTCCGAGTTCGTGTCGCCGATCGGCGGGATCAGCAGGGTCAGGTCGCCCGACCCGTTGGCGAACACGCAGAGGTGGTTGTCCAGGACCGCCCAGGCGATGCGGAGGCTGTTTCGCCAGGTGAAGAGCTGGGAGAAGGTGTAGTCCGACAGGGGAGCCGCGAGCGAGGCGAAGTACGGCTCGAGGGTGGCGCGGTCGGCGGGCGTCACCGGGGATAGGCCCCACTGGGCCAGGGCGTCATGAGACATAAAAGTGACGGTTTCCTCCGCGATGCGCGGGTCGGACGGTTCGACGCCGAGTCGAACGCGCCCCGCGCCCGAGTCCCCGCACGCGGGCCGCGCTACGACGATCGCGACGCGATAAATCGCGACGATCGGAGCACACCCACGGCGGGCCGGTCGGACGCGCGAGGCGGATAACCTCCGGCCGCGCGAGCGTATCGTTAGATATATCGGGCGAGCGGAAGGTTAGATTCAAAGCGGTCCGGGAAGATTCCGGCGAGGGCCGATAACGCGCGCCGCACACACACCCGACCAAAACCGGGGCGCGCGTCCGCACAGTACCTAGCCCGTCGTCGGTGAAGTGCCCGGAGCCTTGGACATCCTCACGTCTCACGCCGTACGTCTGACGCAATACAGTACCCACGCCGCGCGGCGGGTTGTATACAATTTCCGGTTTTTCTTAGAACGGACCCCACAGATAGTGTCTGATTGAACCACCCCCGCAGCCCACAAAGCCGCCCCGTTTAGCCGCGACCCGAAGGGCAAGCGACAGCGCCGCCCGGAGGCGAGCGCGTCGAACTGCGAACGGTTCAGGGAACCACAACAAGCGCGACGCAGAAGTTTGAACCGCACACGAACGCGGATGAACGCGGATGCGACCAGGATCAGTTTGATCTGCGTGCATCAGCGTTCAGCTGCGGTTCCTTCTCTTCGGCGAGCGCGCGACCACACTCCGGACATCGCCCTGGCGTGGCCCGGCAGTCGTAGCCGCATTGCGGGCAGCAGCTCGCGGCGAGGCGGCGGAGTCGCCGGCGGCGGCGAAGCCATGGCCAGGTGCGCGCGGCGGGGAGAAGGGCGAAGAGCCCAGCGGGAAGCCAGTGGGCGACCGTCACGACGCGAATCGCCGCGCGCTTCGGGCCGCGGCCGATGACGAACGACGTTGTGCTCCACGCCGCCCAACCGCCCCCGCCCTCGGACGGCCCCGTCCTCCACGCCCAGCGCGGATCATCCACACGATCGCCGACGCGGAGGTCGCGCAGGAACTCGGCGTACTCCGCGGTCGGGGGCAGCGTGTCGTGCGCCCGCCACCCCAGCCGGCCGCCATCGGAGAAGATCGAACGTTCGTGGTACGTGGCCGCGTCGTCTCGCCACTCCGCCCGAACCAGCGAATCGTCGCGCCAGTAGCTCCGCGCCCACAGCACGCACGTCGCGGCGCACAGGAGCAGCGACGCGAGCGTCAGCGCATTGAGGATCCATCGGCCGATCCGCGGGAGCATGTGCGGCAGTGTACCGCGCGGGGCCGGCGTAGCGTGGGCTACCAGCCCACGAGTCCATTGGGGAGCCAGCGACGGCGTCCGTACTCGATGGGAGAAAGACTCGTGGGCTGGTAGCCCACGCTACGGGCGGCGCGCCGTCCTTCATCCTCGCCCCCCATGCACACCCGCGCCTCGCCGCGCCCGCATCCGATATGGTCGCTCGCTTCGCGAGTCGTGCCATCGCGAAGGCGCGAGGTCGGGCCGGCGCCTGACCGATCTCCTCGGCAGACGCCCGCCTATCCAATCCCAACACACGGCCCTACAACCCCCCATCCCGTCCCACCCCCGCCGGCGGCGGCACCGGCGCCACCGGCCGGTCCACCGCTCTTCGCCCCGCCCGGATGATCTCCGGCAGCGCCGCCCACGCCGCCGCCGCCTCGGCCGACGCCGCCACCGACCCCAGGCCGCTCAGCGCCACCACCCCGCTCCCCGGGAAGGGCGCGCGAGTCGTCATGTGCCAACCGGCCGCGTCCACCCGGCACGCCCCGCCCGCCGGCCCAAGGTGCGCCAACAGTTTCTCCAGCGGCGGCACCGTCATGGCCGGCGACTTCGCCCCCAGCAAATCCATCGGCCCGAGCACCGCCCGCGCGAGCATCAGCAGGTCCGCGTACCCCCCCTTCGCCAGCCGCGGCAAATCCGCGAACCACACCGCCGTCTCACCCTGTTGCCCGAGTTGCTTCCGGAGCGCCGTAAACGCCTCGTTCCCCACGATCGACTCGCCCTTGGCCGTCACGTGCCGCACGGCCGACACGACCCCCTGCGGGTACGGCGCCACGAACAAATAGCCATTCTTCACCGCCCACGCCGGCGCAACCCCGGGCAGCGAAAACGTGTGGATCGTCAGCCCGTCCTGCTCGATCGCTCGGAACGCGAACTTGGGCCGATTCGCCCCGCGCCGCTGATCGGCGAGCAGTCCGTTCACCTGATCCTGCAGGAGCAGCAGCGACTTCTCCGCCCGCGCCGCGTCGCGCAGCTTGTTGACGATCACCAGCCCGGTGACGCCCCCACCCGCCCCGCCGGCCGGGTCGACGTACGCCGCCCACTCGTCGCCCAGCGCCTCCAACACGTCGGCCTGCACGTCGACCCCCGTCGCCTCCTTGAACGCCGCCAGCCGCCCCTCCATCTCCTGGGCCGCGAAGTCGTCGATCCGCTTGAACGCCGCCCGGAACTCGCGCAGCGCCAGCCCGCCGTCCAAATGCCCCGCCCACGCGAGGGTGGCTCCCTTCGGGATCGCCGCCAGGATGTCGGCCGACAGCGGCGGGGCTTCGAGCAACACCTTGGCCACGCCCGCCCGCGGCGCGGGCGCCTCGACGAACGCGCCGGTCACGAAGTCCCTGGCGTCGAACCCGCCCGACCAGCCCAGCCGCCGGACGCCGGTCAGACCCAGGCCGTCGCGGATCCGCGCCCACCCTTCCTGCGCCGCCGGCGCTTCGAACGTCGCGAACCCGACGTTGACGAACTCGATCAGCCCCTCCCCGTCCACGTACACCGCCGCCGCCGGATCCTTCGGCAGCCGGTCCATCACCCCCCGGAACTCCTTGCGCGCCGCGAGCGCCGCCCGCGGCTTCCGACCCGCTGACACGTCCGCCGGACCCGCCGCCAGCACGACCAGCCCGTTCTCCACCTCCACCCGCATCTGCGCCTCGGCCGGCGCGCCGCCGACCACCGCGCGCAGCGCCGCCCCCAGCGCGGCTGCCTCGTCCCCCGCCTGCACCAGCACCGCCATCTTCGGGTGGGCCCGATTCCGCTCGCCGCCGGCGTCCATCCCACCCCAGTAAACCGCGGTCGGGTGCCGCCACATCGGCCCCACGAGCGCCGCCAGCATTGCCCGCAGGCTGCGCACGTCGTCCGGCGCGTCGCCCCCCACGTGCGCCAGCATCCGCGGCAGCGCCTGGTCAAACACGGCCGCCAGTTCCGAGGCCTTGAGCACGCCCTCGAGATTCGACCCCGCGTACCCCGCCGGCAGGTGCTTCGCCCCGCACCACCCGACGTACAGGATCGCGTCCTGCGGCACCCGGTCCGCGAGGGGTTGCGCGGTCGCGTTGAGCGACACGATCGCACACAGTGCGACCGCGACCCATCGCAACCCGCCGCTTGCGGCTTCGCCCCGTTCGCACGCTCGCCGGCGTTCGATCCGGGGCGTCGCCTCAGGCTCCGCCTCCGGCGTGGATATGCCGCGTGTGCGCGTTGCCCGATGCGCCGCGATCACTTCCCACCCCGCTTCTTCGCCGCCCACTCCTTCGACTTCTCGATCTGCTCCATCGCCTGCGGCATCATCAGCCACTCGACGTGGCCGTCCCCGAACAGGCAGTTCATCCCGCCCGCGTGATTGCCCGGCTTCTCGTGCACCACGATCACGTCCGCCGGCGTCGTGTTGTTCAGCCCCGCGCCCAGGTACACGTACGCCGAGTTCTCGTCCACCCACTCCGCCAGTTGCTTCGCCCCGCCGGCGCCGCCCGGCGCGATCGCCGGCGCGCCGTGGTCGTGCGTCGGGCACATGAACACCTGTGGCGACAGTTCCACCGACGTCACCAGCGTCCCGAGGTTCGGCGGGTACTTCCCCTTGTTGTCGTTCGCGTAGAGGATGATTCCCATCCCGATCTGCCGCAGATTGCTCGCGCACTTCACGCGGTTGGCGCTCTCGCGCGCCTTGTTCAACGACGGGAGCAGGATCGACGCCGCCAGCGCCTGCGTCCCGACGACCGCCTGCGCCCCGCCGCCGGATGCCAGCATCGTCGCACCGGGGAACGGCTCGACCGCGTGCGAGTGCCACCCCGCGTCGTCGATCCACGACACCCCGCCCGCCACCGTCAGGTGCGGCATGAGTTGCTTGAGCGTCGGCAGCGTCAGCGGCGGCGTGTTCGCCCCGAACAGGTCCGCCGCCCCCAGCACCAGCCGCGCGAACATCAGCGACTGGCTGTACGAATCCGGCGCCGTCTTGGGTAGATCCGCGAACACGAACCCCGTCGCCGGCCGATCACCCAGCCGCTTCCGTAGCGCCGCGAACGACGCGTTGTCCTTGATCGACGTCCCCTTCGACTTCACGTGCTCGGCCGCCCCTACGACTGCCTGCGGGCTCAGCCCCGCGTACCAATAGCCGTCGCTCACCGCCCACGTCGGCGAGAACAGCGGCAGCCCGACGTAGTGCAAATTCACGCCCCGCGCCGTCGACCGCCGGATCTCGATGACCGGCCCGTCCTTCTGCCGCCCCATCTGCTGGCGGATGATGTTGTTCGCCACGTCCTCGAGCTTCCCGACCGACGCTTCAAGCTTCGCCGCGTCGCGCGGCTTGTTCACCACCACCATCCCCATCAGCCCGTTCCCGCCGCCCATCGGGTCCGTGTAGACCGCCCACTGGTCGCCCAGCGCGTCCAGCAGGTCCTTCTGCACGTCCACGCCCGTCATCTCGCGCACCTGCGCGATGCCCTTGTCGAACTCCTCCCCCGCCCGTGGCTCGGCCTGCACGATTGCCGCCTTAATCGCGTTAACGAGCCCACCCAGATCGAACCGCCCCCCCATCGCGCTGTTCGACGTCGCCGGGATCGCCGCGTAAAAGTCCTCGTCGAGCGGCTTGCTGCTCATCAGCTGCGCCACGATCCCCTTGCGGGCGGCCGCCGGCGAGTCGATGAACCCGCGGCTCGCCCACTCCTTCCCGTCGAACCCGGCCGTGAAGATCGCCCGCTTGATGCCCGTCAGCCCGATCGAATCGCGAACCTTCCCCCACTCCTGCTGCCCCCGCCCGGCCGGCACCATCGCGTCCATCAGCCCGATCACCCCTTCCACATCCACGTACGCCACCGCGAACGCGTCCTTGCCCACCTGTGCTTGCGCGGCCTTGAACTTCGCCGACGCCGCCAGCGCGTCCGCCGGCTTCGCGTTCGCCGCGTACCCCGCGATCCCCGAGTGGATCGCGACCCGCCCGTTCGCCTCTTCCACCTTGATCTCGTACGGCGGCCGGGTCGCCTGGATCATGTTCTTGATCACGTCCGCGAACCGCGCCCCCTCCGCCCCCGCGTCGCACAGAATCGCGAACTTGGGCATCGGCTTCTGCGGGTTCGTCCGGTCGTACCCGCCGAAGTAAAACGCCGACGGATTCCGCCACAGCGGCCCGCCCAGCGCCGACAGGATCATCGTCACCTGCCCCGCCTGCGGGTCCTTCTGCCCGATCGTCTGCAAAAACGCCGGGATCGTCTCGTTCACCAGTTTGGGGACGTCCGAGTCCTTCAAGAACCCCTCGAGGTGCGAACCGGCGAACCCCGGCCCGCCCTTCTCCGCCCCGCCCCACGCCACGTACATCAGCGCGTCCCCCGGCACCCGGTCCGCCAGCGGTTGCGCCTGCGTCCCCAGGGCCGCGACCGCCATTACCACCCACGCCACGCACCGCGAAACGACAGTCCGAGTCACCATGACGGATCCTCCATCGAATGTGTTGTCCGTGAGTCACCTTACCGCCGCGGCAACCGGTTGGAAATGGGAATCTCCTCGAATCCCCGCGCCCCTGCCCGTTCCCCCGCGCAGCCCCGCCCCGCAGTCAAAGGACATACTTAGCGGTCGCACCAAAGGTGCACATGAGCGCCGATTCCCGAGCAGTCCCGCCGTTCAATGGGCAATGGGCAATTTCCCCCCTCACTTCCCAATACAGAACTGCGAAAACACCCGCCCGAGCAGATCGTCCGCCGACATCCGCCCGAGCACGTCCCCCAGCGCGTCCAGCGCCTCGCGCAACCCGAGTGCCACGACCTCCGGCCCCATCGCCGTCGACTCCGCCACCCGCCCCAGCGCCGCCCGCGCCGCCTCCACCGCCGCCACGTGCCGCGCGTTGAGCGCCAGCAGGCCGCCCACGTCCGCCCCGAACGCCAGTTCGTCGAGGCGCGCGCGCAGCACGTCCATCCCCGCGCCGGTAAGCGCACTGACGATCACCGACGGCTCGGACGCATTGCCGCCGAGGTCTGACTTACTCGTAACGAGCACGTCGGATGCGCGCGGCAGATCGATCGGCTCCCGAAGATCATCGACCGCGCGCACGAGCACCACGAGGTCCGCCTCCGCGACCTCCCGCAACGCCCGCTCCCGCATCTGCC
>DASPKW010000318.1:0-4637 GCA_035627895.1 Tepidisphaeraceae bacterium
AGGCCAACTGGAACGACGTGGATAAAAGTGGCAAAGACTACCACCAAAAGTACCGCGAGTGGTTGGAGGCGAAGTTCGAAGAGTTCGCGAACAGCAAAGTGATGGAAACCCGGCCGATGTGCACGGCGATGCCGACCTCAACGCTGGTGGAGTTCGCGGAGCAGAACGGACTCCCCCTCTCATTCGAGGACCAGCAGAAGAACCCGGTCCGCTCGTTCGAATTGAGCAGAGCCGACTTCCTCAAGGGGTTGTTCGGATCAGGAAAGAAGGATGATTGGGGCATCATTCATCCGGACACCATCGGGAATCTCGGAGATGACGGGAAGTTTTGGAAGGAAGAGCACATGGCAAACACGATACCGATCGCCCCGAAGGACGTGAGGACGGGTGACCTGTTCAATAGGAAGCACTACAAGGCGAAACTCGGAGTTAGTCGAGGTGGGCACACTGTCACCGTCATCTCCCGGACCGGGCCGAACCAGATGGTCATCGGTGAGGGCTGCGAAAAGCAGACGCATTCGATCGAGGAATACGCGAAGAACACTGGGATGGAACCGCGCCGGTGGCATCCTAGCGTTTTCCAACCGAAACCGAAGGCAGCGACTCAGCCGGCGAAGTGAGTACATTGTGGCGCGCCACGTGAACGATTCCGGGAGAACTCGGCGCCTGATCGGCCACATCGTGACCATCATCGCCACGGTAACAAGCGCCGGCGTGGTATGGCTGTGGATACGTAGCTTTGTTGTCCACGAGCGCGTTCACCGGGCGTCTCCGACGGGCACTTGGTACGTCGAGTCGGTGGACGGCGGACTGATCGTGTCCGCATTCGATCGTCCAAGGCTCGGGCTCGATCATATCGAGTATCGCCGACGCGGCGTCGAACTCAGAGGGTGGTCTCAACTCGCCCCGGAGGGAGGTCCGGGATTGACGGTGCGCGGCAGCCCGTTCAGCCTTCCACGGCGCGTCCTTGGCTTCCAAGTGTGGTTCAATCACCTCGATTCCTTCGTCATGCGAGTTCCATATTTCGCACTGCTAGCGCCCGTTTCATCTCCAGTTCTATTTGCCGCGTTCAAGGCCTGGCGGCGTCGGCGGAGGAGACGTCTGGCGGGTTTCCCGATTCTTTCCGCCTTCGACGAAACAAAGACGAGCGCGACTGTGGCGGGCTTCGCGAAGGACAATGGACGTGAAGATTGAGCGGTCGGCTGCAAGCCCGGGCTCGTCATGCGAGATGGGACTACCGCCGTGCGATTCAACAAACTCGACAACCCCGCTCAGCTGGATGCGACGTTACGCGCATTGCCAAAAACGTCGAGCAAAGCGTTTTCAGACGTACTGGGCGACCTGATCGGAGTGTGCAGCCGTCACGGAACCGTCGGTCCGGGAGGTATTGGCTACACGTGCGGGCTGTCCGATGCCGAGATCGCTTCCCTCAGGCTCGATGCGGGGTTCTATCCGAATTACTATCTGCTCGAAGATCGGCTGAGTGAGCACTCCTGCACTTACGTCGACATCTTCAAACGCGCCTGCATGAACGAGGCGTGGGTGTGGGCGGTCGCTGGCATGCTCCGGCATTACGACGAATGGATCGTGTCCGTGTCGAACATCGATGACGGCGGGATCTTGATCGGGGCGAAGCAGGTTTGGGTCGCCGGGTTCGAGAGTTCCAATCTGCCGGGCGTGCTGACGGCCAGGCGCACGAATCAAGCCTGATTCGTATTAGTCGGGACCCGTTTGGCCGAGAGCGTCCTTGGGCGCCGCCGCGGGTTCCGCGGCCTTGGCGGCGCGCTTTTCCTTTTCCTTGAGGTTGTCCTGGAGGTCTTTGACGAGGGTGGGGGTGGACTCGACTTCGACGCGGCGGTTGAGGCTGCGCGTGTTGCCGGTGTAGGCGCGTTGGACGAGGGGCTCGTAGGTCGAGCAGCCGGTGACGCGGAGGGTGTCGCGGGCGACGCCCTTGGAGACGAGGTACTCGGCGGCGGCGCGGGCGCGGCGGAGGGAGAGCTCCATCTTGGCGTCGTCCGGGGCGCCCTCGGGGAGGTCGTCGCTGGCGGCGTGGCCCTTGACCATGAAGATGTTGGTGTGGCCTGTGATCTCGAGGGCGATGCGGTCGAGGGCGGTCTTGCTGTCGGGGGTGAGGGTGGCGTCGCCGGGGGCGAAGAGGACCTTGGCGCCGGTGCCGACCTGCTTGCTCGGGCGGACGAGTTCGACCTCGGGGTCGGTGCCCTGGGGGACCTTGCGATCGAGCTTGGTCTTGCCGCCGTCGCCTGGGCTCTTGAGGGGCTTGAGGTGCTCGAGCTTTCGCATGAGCATCCAGACGTCGACGGGGTCCTTGGAGGTGGGGTCGGGGAGGTGTCCGAAGGCCTCGCGGATGGCGGCGAGGAGCTCGATGGGGAGGACCTGGTCGTGGTCGCCGTTCTTGGAGACGGGGCTCGGGGCGGGCTTGAGGACCCAGAGGATGACGAAGAACCCCATCATGAGCATGACGAGGTCGGCGAAGGTGAAGATCCACTCGGGGCACTCTTCACACTCGGTAGGTTTGCATTTGGGACAGGCCTTGGCCATAGGGCGCTCGGAGATTCACCACGGAGGTCACGGAGGGCACGGAGGCGGAGGAGGGCGGCTAGACGACCCGGCGCTTGATCCTTTGCTTCAGCACTTCGACGTTGAAGTTGATCAGGAGGCCGACGCGAATGCCGGAGAGTTTCAGGTAGGTGATGAGCTGCGCCTCGTGAATCGGCGCGAGTTTCTCGACGGCCTTGAGTTCGATCAGCACAACGTCGTTGACGATCAGGTCGATCCGGAATCCGCACTCGACCTCGACGCCCTTGTAGCGCACCGGGAGCGCTTCCTGGACTCGCACCCGCAGGCCGCGCTGGACGAGTTCGTGGATCAGGAATGCCTGGTATGCAGATTCGAGGAGCCCGGGGCCGACTTCACGGTGGACCTCGATGGCTGCGCCGATGATCTGTTGAGTCAGCTCTTCTTCCAAGATCATTTCTGCCTCCGTGCTCTCCGTGTGCTCCGTGGTTCACTCTCCGCTTTAGGCCGCTTTCGCCAGGGTCGTTTGCTGCTTGGAGCTGAGGAAGCTGAGGAGTTGCATTTCGACGACGCGGGGGTTGTTGCCGGCTTGGATGGACAGGACGCCCTGGAGGATGATTTCCTTGACGAAGAGTTCTTCCTGGGAGCGGAGGACGAGTTTTTCGGCGATGGGGCCGGCGATGAGGTTCTGGAGCATGCACCCGTAGAGGGTGCCGGTGAGGGCGATGGCGAGGGCGTTGCCGATCTGGCTGGCGTCGCCGCCGAGGTTCTTGAACATGGCGACCTGGGCGATGAGGGTGGCGAGGAGGCCGAAGCCGGGGCCGAACTTGGCGAGGGTGTGGAAGAGGTGCTTGCCGTGCTTGTGGCGCTCGGCCATGGCCTCGATCTCGATGCGGAGGATGCGCTCGATGATCTCGGGGTCGGTGCCGTCGATGGTGAGCTGTAGGCCGCGGCGGAGGAAGGGGTCCGGGGCCTCGCGGGCGACGGACTCGAGGGCGAGGACGCCGTCGCGGCGGGCGGTCTCGGCGTACTGGACGACGTCCTTGATGATGTGCTCGACGTGGGCGTCCTTGCTGAAGAGCCACTTCTTGATGGTGTTGAGGGCGTTGGTCAGGTTGTGGAGCGGCATGGAGAGCATGGCCGCCCCGAGCGCGCCGCCGAAGACGAGGAACATTTCGCCGGGCTTGATGTAGGGCGCGAGGCTGCCGGCGGAGTGGATCATCGAGTAGGTGATGGCTCCCCAGGCGAGGACGAAGCCGATGAGCGTTGCCAGATCCATGATGGGTCTTCCGTGACTGCGTAGGTCGAATGAAACGGGCGACGCGGCGGACGCGCAGACCGGCCACCACGGGAGTCATCGGCGTTGCAGGGGGTGGGAATTGAAGGATTATCGGAACTGGAGGGCGGAGGAGGATGGAGGACGGAGGATGGCGCGGGTGGGGCGGGGTGTGGGGTAGAATGGGGCGCATGACGGAGCAGACGCCGATCTTGATGTTGTGCCGGGACCTGATGTTTACGAGCAAGGTGATCGCGACGGCGCGGGCGGCGGGGGTGGCGGTCAGGACGGTGCGGGACCCGGGGCAGTTGCCGGGGGAGGGGCGCAAGTTGATCGTGGATCTGACGTTGGAGGGGGCGCTGGGTGCGGCGGGGCGGTGGAAGCAGGGGGTGGGCGGGACGGTCATTGCGTTCGCGCCGCACGTGGACGTGGAGACGATCCGGGCGGCGCGGGAGGCGGGGCTGGATCAGGTGCTGACGCGGGGGGCGTTTACGGCGCAGCTGGAAACGTTGATCCGCGAGGAATGACTTGTGCAACTTCCGGCGCGGACGGGCGTCCGACTGATCGAGCGGCTTTGATCCGGGGCGGCGCTGCGGGCGAAGCCCGTGCGCTCTGCCCCGGCTTGTTTTGGGACTGGTCGAGATCCAGAGGAGCCCGAATGCGTGGATTGATGCTCGTGGCGGTCGTGGTGGCGGGGTTGGTGGGTTCGGGGCACGCGGCGGCGGCGCCCAAGGAGACGCGGGAACTGTTGTCGGATCACGACGTGGTCGCGAAGTTTGCGGGGACCAAGGCGGTGAAGTGCCGGGGGCTGACGGCGCTGTGCCCG
>DASPKW010000319.1:0-6594 GCA_035627895.1 Tepidisphaeraceae bacterium
AACTGCTTGAGGAACCCGGGATGCAGTTGATCTAACGCAAGTCACCGCGGGGCAGCCCCCCGAACCCGCTCAGTTTTCCCAACCGAACGCCGTGCCCCGCGCGACCCCGTCGCGCCGGGCACGCTCGTTCGCACTCGGTTATCCCCCGACAATCCCCGCGTCCCACCGCCATTCCCACCCCGCCACCCGCTCCCCGTGCGCGCCGGTCGCCACGCCCCCGTGACACCGCCCGTCTATGGATGCACCCGCCTCCCGCCACCACCCCCGATCCGTCGCCGCGCGACCAGCCCGCGCGCGCGCCGCAATTACAAAACGAACCCACCGTTCGCCGCACCCGACTCCCGCGCCACGCACGCGTTTTTACAAAACGAACCCACCGGCCGCAGCACCCTGCTTCGCCCCACGCCACCACCGCTCACGCGAAATCACCAAACGAACCCACCGAGCGAGGTGCCCCGTTCCCGCCACCCGCATATCAGAACCCGCAAAACGAACCCACCGATCACCACGCCCCGCCCCTACCCCCGGTGCATGACAAACCCCCTCCGTTTCCCTATCATCCCGCGCCTCAATCCAGAGCCGTTTCCGACATCCGAATAGAAAGCGAGACCGACCATGCCCGCCCAGATCACGATGCCCCAGCAGAGCGACACCATGACCGAGGGCACGGTCGTCAAGTGGCACAAGCGGGAGGGGGACGCGATCAAGGCGGGGGAGGTGATCGCCGAGATCGAGACGGACAAGGCGACGATGGAGATGGAGTCGTTCGAGGCGGGGACGCTGGCGGCGATCGTGGCGAAGGAGGGGCAGAAGGTGCCGGTCGGCGGGGTGATCGCGGTGATCGCGACGAAGGGGGAGGACGCGGGGAAGGTGAAGGCGTCGGCGGGCTCGGCGGGCGGCGGGGCGGCGCAGGCGCCTGTCGCTAAGCCGCAAGCGGCGTCTCCGGCGACTCCCGCGACTGCGGCGGCGCCGACTCCCGCGCCTGCGAAGCCTGCTGCGTCGACCGCGCCGAGCGCGCCCAAGGCGAATTACAACTTCGACATCATCGTGATCGGCGGCGGGCCCGCGGGATACGCGGCCGCCATCCGCGCCGCCCAGCTCAACAAGCGCGTGCTGTGCGTCGAGAAGGAGAACCTCGGCGGCACGTGCCTGAACTGGGGGTGCATTCCGACCAAGGCGCTGCTGGAGGATGGGGCGTTCATCCGCCACCTGCGGAACGGGGCGGCCGACCACGGGGTGACGGTCGAGGGGCTCAAGATCGACTTCGCCAAGATCATCGGGCGGAGCCGGGCGATCGCGACCAAGCTGCAGAAGGGAATCGGTAGCCTCTTTCACAAGTACAAGGTGAAGAGCGAGATCGGGATGGGCAAGGTGCTGGCGGCCCACCGGGTGCAGGTGACCGGGGCGGACGGCGCGAAGAAGGAATTCACGGCAGAGCACGTGGTGATCGCGGTCGGGGCGCGGGCGACGGAGTTGCCGTTCGCCAAGTTCGACGGGAAGACGGTCATTACGGCTCGCGAGGCCATGACGCTGCCGGTCCAGCCGAAGCGTTTGGCGATCATCGGGGCGGGCGCGATCGGGGCGGAGTTCGCGGACTTCTACAACGCGATCGGGACCGAGGTCACGATCGTCGAGATGCTCCCGCACTTGTTGCCCAACGAGGACGAGGACGTGTCGATCCTGCTCAAGCGGCTGTTCGAGCGGCGCGGGATCAAGTGCTTCACGAAGACCAAGACGGACAAGGTGGAGAAGACCGCGGGCGGCGTGAAGCTGACGCTGAGCGGCGAGAACCCGGGTGAGATCGAGGCGGACGCGGTGCTGGTGGCGGTGGGCGTGACGGCGAACACGACCGACCTGGCCGCGCCGGAAGCGAAACTCGAGCTCGACCGCGGGCGGGTCAAGACCGACCACGAGTACAAGACGAACCTCGAGAACGTCTGGGCGGTCGGCGACTGCATCGCGATGCACTGGCCCGAGCAGATGGCGATGGGCGGGTACCGGCACCCGGACCTGGCGCACGTCGCCCACCACGAGGCGGTGCATTTGATCGAGCATTTGTGCGGCGCGCACGAGTCGGCGGCGATCGACTACAAATCGATCCCCGGGTGCACGTACACGCACCCGCAGGTGGCGAGCATTGGCAACACCGAGAAGAAGCTCCGCGAGCAGGGGAGGGACATCAAGATCGGCAAGTTCCCGTTCAGCGCGTCCGGCCGGGCGCTGGCGGCGGGCGAGAGCGACGGGTTCGTGAAGCTGATCTTCGACGCGAAGTACGGCGAGCTGCTCGGCGCGCACATGATCGGGGAGAACGTGACGGAGATGCTGTCGGAGCTGGTGCTGGCGAAGAAGCTGGAGGCGACGGAGGCCGAGATCATCGACGCGATGCACCCGCACCCGACGATGAGCGAGGCGGTGATGGAGGCGGCGGGCGTGGCGGCCGGGCGGGCGATTCACCTGTAGGGTGGGCACGGCCCACCGTTCGCGCACGGAGCATTCGATGTCGCCTCCCGAACCGGTCGGTCCGGATCTGCGGTCTCGCTGGATGCTCCGGGCGGGCGTGGCGTTTTTGAACCACGGGTCGTTCGGGGCGGTGCCGCGCGCGGTATTCGAGGCGCAGTCGGAATGGCGGGTGCGGCTCGAGGCCGAGCCGGTGGAGATCCTGGGGCGGCGGTGACCGGAGCTGGTGGCGGAGGCCAAGCGGCCGGTGGGCGAGTTGCTCGGCATGTCGCCGGGGGACTTCGGGCTGGTGACGAACGCGACCGAGGGGGTGAACGCGGTGCTGCGGTCGCTGGAGTTCGGGCCCGGCGACGAGCTGCTGACGACGAGCCACGTGTACAACGCGGTCCGCATGGCGATGCGGTGCACGGCGGACCGGACGGGGGCGGCGTACGTCGAGCTGCCGGTGCCGACGCCGATCGAGAGCGCGGGGCGGGTCGTGGATGCGATCGCGGGCGCGATCACGGGGCGGACGCGGTTGGTGGTGATCGACCACGTGAGCTCGCCGACGGCGGTCGTGTTTCCGGTGCGCGAGATCGCGGCGGTTTGCGCGGCCCGCGGGGTGGAGTTGCTCGTGGATGGGGCGCACGCGCCGGGGATGGTCGATTTGGACGTGCCGGCGACGGGCGCGACGTATTACGCGGGAAATTTGCACAAGTGGTGCTGTGCGCCGCGCGGGTCGGGGTTCCTGTGGGTGCGGGGCGATCGGCAGGAGCGCGTGCACCCGTGCGCGGTGAGCCACAACTACGGGAAGTCGCTGGCGGAGGAGTTCGAGTGGCACGGGACGCGCGACGCGAGCGCGTGGCTGTCGATCCCGGCGGCGCTGGCGTTCATGGGCGAGCTGGGGCGGGCGCGGGTGCGGGCGCACAATCACGCGCTGGCGTTGTGGGCGCGGGCGATGTTGTGCGAGCGGTGGGGGGTGGAGCGGATGGCGCCGGATGAGATGCTCGGGTCGATGGCGACGGTGCGGTTGCCCGGCGCGCTGGCGGACATATCGGAGGCGGCGGGGCGCGAGTGTCAGTCGGCGTTGTATCACCGTCATGGAGTGGAGGCGCCGCTGGTGCACTGGCAGGGCGCGTGGCACGTGCGCGTGTCGGCGCAGGTGTACAACGGGGTTGAGGATTACGAGCGGCTCGATTGCGCTATACGGCAAATGCAGTAAAGCTTCGGTGCGTAGGGAGTCGTGGGCTCGGCGTCCGCTCAGACGCGCATCACAGGAGTGAGCGCGCGGCGATGTGCTAACTTTCTGCGAACCAAAAAGTCCTCCAAATTCCCCAAATTATACTGGATTCGGGCCCATCACCGATTGCAGGATGTGCGGCGTTGGAAGAGGTT
The DNA here is from genome assembly GCA_035627895.1 of Tepidisphaeraceae bacterium. GTDB lineage: Bacteria > Planctomycetota > Phycisphaerae > Tepidisphaerales > Tepidisphaeraceae > DASPKW01. Next base: position 3,832 of record DASPKW010000319.1, read on the forward strand.
CATATCGACCGGCACTCTCCGCCGGACACGGGCTTGCCAAACGCGCCGGCCGCAAATATGGCGACGGCAGGAATCGGGCCCGGTGGCAGCCAGACACGTAGACCGCGGCACACGAGAGCCAGGCCAAACGTCCCGGTAGACGGGCATGTGGCCGTGGGTCGTGCCAACCGCGGTGGCGTTGCCCGGACAGGCCACGCGTGACGAGGAGGGTGCAAAGAAACCTCGAGCAGGGACGGTACGTCCGCCGGGGACCCCGGCGGACGACGTAGGCGCCGTTCCCCCGAAGACGCCGAAGGGCGTCGGGCGCGATCGATCGACCGCCAGAAGAGAACGCGCGTGCGCACGCGAGTGTTGCCGCCATGGCGCCGTCGATTGCGAGCCCGGTAAGCCCATGGGCGGAAGCGCCCCGAACGCGGGGCCGGGGAACGACGGCCGGCCGGTGGGGAATGTCGAGCCCGCCTCGGATACGGCGGACCTTCACCGGCACGAACGGCGCGCGAAGCGCCAGGTCCCGACCGACACGCGCGGCGCCCAGCGGGCGTGACAATGAGCGCGCGGTCAGGTCGGGGTGTTTCGCGTCCGAAGACCTGGATGAGGACCCGAACCGAAGCCCACGGACGCCGTCGGGGATGACACAGACTCGTCGCCCCGGCCAGGTCGCGATCAGGCCCGCAGAGGGTCGTCCGCGCCAATGTGTGTGAACGTCGTCGATTCGACCGCATAAGTCCGATCCCGCTGGGAGCCCGTTCAGATTCGATTCGAAAGGCTCCCCATCGATCGGTGCGTCGCGCCTCCACACAGAGTCACGTGCCGACAGGACGGGCGACCGGTGCGATCGACGAGTTCGCGGCAGGCGTGGAGCGGCCGTCGAACGACGGGCGGCGCCGGTTCAACCGGAGCGAGGCACGCAATGAAAACCGCATAGGCGGATCGGCGGCACGCGCGGAGTCGCGCGGTCAGTGGGTGAGCGGCCGCCGAGGAACGCCAGAGCGGGATGGCTCGGGGCCGGCAGCCCCGGGTGGCACGGCGCGACCAGCGAGCATCGAAGGGCAAGCGAACCTCACGAGAGGCGGCCGCCGACGACGTCGGCGGCCCGACGACGACAGGTCAGCAGTCGGGCTCGGCCGGCGCGGCGACGGTTTACACGTCTCACCGCGCGGCCGCGAGCCTTCGGCGCTGAAGCGAGACCGGTCAGACGGGCCGGCGCCGCACGTGCCGCCACGCCACAGCCGAGGGAAGAGCCCTGCGGCGACAGCGCGGCCGACGGCGCCGGTCATCGGGACGGCGGACCGAAGCCAATGGGCCTTGCCGTGTCGGTGGCTTGGAGTCCGGATGATGTCGGGTCAATCGCAGGAGTGCCGCGGACGGGCCGGCAATGAGGCTGGAGTCCACTTGTCGTCGCCGCAATCCTCTGGAGAGGGAACCGGCCGATACGGACCTGGCTTCCAACATTCTCGCAGATTTGAGACGGGCGGCCGATAGTTCGGCCGCCCTTTTTATGCGCGGAGGCTAGCGCACTTCGGGGTGTGCCGCGACGACGCGAAGCGACCGCTTGGCGGCCAGCGCGGCGCGGGGCGGTGGTTGTGTGCTAGGCGCGGGGCGGTCGTGGGGGGGCTGGCGCGCGCGGGTTAGTCGAGGACGTGACCGGTGAAGTAGCCGATCATCATCTCTTCCCAGGTCTGCTCGCCGAAGCGGACGATCTTGGTGGGGTCGGGGTTGGCGGGGTTGTCCTTGGAGTTGTCAAACCAGCCGGTGACGCGGACGCGGGTGCCGGGCGGGACGTCGATCGGCTTGGCGAGGACGTACTCCATCTGCCAGTTGAAGTCGTACCGGGGGACGTCGAGCACGACCTCGGATTTGCCGTCGGGGTAGACGAGCTCGTACCGGTAGGCCTTGCCGCGGACGTGGCTGTGCGGGTTGAACGAGATCAGGCGGGACTTGTTGCGGAGGGTGTAGGTGGCGGTGACGGGGTGGTTGGGCGCGCCCGCGGGGATCGCGAACATCGGGTTGGCGGCGGCCTTGGTGTGGAGCTCGTACTTCGGCTCGGCGGCGGCGAACTTGAAGCCGATGCGCGGCTCGTCGGTGACTTCCTTGCCGTTGGTCGTGTAGTGGATCTGGAAGACGATGGTCGAGCCCTTGGGCAGGCGCTTGGCGGTGCCCTCGGCGAACTGGATGTGGCCCTGGCCCGGGACCATGCCGGCGAAGTAGCCGTTGAGGCCCCCGCCGGCGGCGCGCAGGGCGGTGCGGGCGTCGGTGCCGGGCGTGCCGAGGAAGACGAGGACGTGGTGGACGACCTCGGGCGCGCTGGCGCGGATCTCGACGCCTGTGACCCACTTGTCTTCGGTGAAGTTCGTCTGGGCGACCGAGTACCGGTAGCGGATGGTCCCCGCGGCGGGGATCTTCTGGGTCGTGGCCTTGAAGACGGCGTCGGGCGTGCCGATGCGCCAGCCGTCGGCGAACTTGCGGGGGACGGGGGCGTCGGCCTTGTCGCCCTGGGGGGCGCCGGCGTCGACCCACTTGATCAGGTCGTCGCGGTCGCGGTCGGACAGGCTCCGGTCGCTGGTGAAGGCGTGGCTCTTGGTCGGGTCGGCGAACCACGGCGGCATGGTCTTGCGGCCCACGACCTTCTTGATCATGGCGGCGTGGTCTTTCACGTCAGCGTAGGTCGCGAGCTCGAACGGGGCGTTCTCGCCGGCGCGGTGGCACTCGAGGCAGCTGGTCTGCATGATGCGGGCGACGCGGTTGTGGTACGTGAGGGAGGTG